>NZ_JBFTZW010000003.1:0-188544 GCF_056406555.1 Arthrobacter sp. P1_B4 | reverse complement strand
GGACGGAGCATGGCTGTCTACTGTTCGGGGGCACGGCACGCCTGGAACGCGTCAATCTGCTGCGTCGCACCACTCGCTGGTGTCTCCGCCGGTCCATGGAATTGATTCCATGGATTGGCCCTCCGCCGTTCCGGCGTTTGCCGACGACGATACCGGCACGTCCTGGCTGGTTCAGCGGGCGTGGCCAGAGAATGCACCAGGAGAATTTGTACTGGAGGTCCGGACGCCGGGAGTGCCCGGCGTCCGGGGAGCTTATTTGCGTCGCGGGCAGTTCGAACTAATCCCGTTGGATGATCCGGGACTTCCCGCCTTACGGGGGGAAGCGCAGCAGGGGGAATTGATTTCGTATTGGCCGTACCACCAGGCTGTCGTCCGGGCGGAGGGCCGCTACATAAAGATCTTCGGGCCCGGAGGCGCCGTCGTACCGGCCGAGCGCTGCGCACAAATGGACGTCCTGCTGGACGCCGGCAACTTCACAACGCCCAGAATCCTTCGTCAGAGTTCCCAGGCGGACGTCATCGTTTTCAGCGCCATGCCGGGACCGACTCTGAACGAGCTGGGCCGGGTGGGAGCGGCCGTTTGCGATGAAGCGTTCGCGAGGTCATGGGAGAAATGGTCGCGCGCCTGGGTCGAGGAACTGAACGGCTCCCATGGCCCAGCAGCACGTGGCGTTCTCGACAGCCTTCCGCTCCGTTCAGCAGAGTGGGAAGCAACGAAGGTGTGTCGACGGGTGGACGACTGGTTGCGGCACAATGAAAACGTCCCAGCGTTGTCGTCTCAGCGCGCTGTCTTGCGCGCCGCTGCAGAGCACGTGGCCATGAACCTGCTGCGGACGGCACCGGATCCGGTGGTATGGGCCCACGGAGACCTGTACGACAAGCAAATCATCGTTCCTGACGGCGACATCCCGCCCGGACTGCTGGACTTCGACAGTACGGCCCGACACGAGGCCGCCCGGGATCTGGCCGGCCTGGACGTCCATCTGGAGCTCCATCTACGAAATAGCCGTATGACGCCGGCACGATATCTGACCGCTCACACGCAGGTGCTGGCCGTGGCCGAGGAACTGCGCGTCAGTCCAGTCCGGTTCGATGCGTACTCGGACGCCATCTGGCTCCGTCTGGCACTTTCGCCGTTACCTGGCCGCTTCTCTCTGGCCATCGGCGTCCTCGCGGAACGGGCCGAAAGGAACTGAGGCCCTCGAAGCGGCCAGCCCGGCGAGCCCCCTGGCATGTTTTGCCGGTTAGGCGCTCACTTAGGTGTAAAAGCGACAGAATGATTGCTACTCTGGATTCTGCACCTAGAGAGAGTGAGCAATGATGCTTCTCGAAAGAGACCTCATCCAGTCCGTCGGCTTCCGCAACGTCACGGACGGCGGACGTGTCACCGGTTTTCAGTTCCGGGTCCGGATGCCTTCCTACCGGGGCATGGCCGCGTCCCTCATCGATGGCATCGCCGTTCGCATCGGCGGCATCGTCGACGTCGGACCTGACGTTCCGCTGTGGACCTTCGGCGGGCGGACCTACACCCTGCAGCAGCTCTGGGAAAGTGATGGCGTGCGCTGGCCCCTTGAGGAAGCGGCAGTGGTCACCGTTCCCCTCGACGGCGGCCTGCCGCAGGGCATCCACGAGCTCTCCATCGAGTTGCGGCTGCGGATGTCCTACATACCAGTCGAACACCAGCCCACCACCCACCGGACCAGCCGCAAGGTGACGCTCGCGCCGGAAGGCGGCGAAGGTACCTTCCGCTACGGCGTTTCCCTCTACAGCTTTATGGGGGATTACGGCACGGTGATGGACCTTGAGACGGCGCTGGCCGCCGTCGCTGACGTGGGCGCCACCGGCGTCGAGATTCTCGGCGAGGGCCACGTTCCCAACTATCCGGAACCGTCCCGGGCCTGGATCGATAACTGGTTCGGCCTGCTGGAGAAGTATTCGCTGGAGCCGACGAACTACGGTTCATGGATTGACACCCGTCTTCACCCGGGCCGCACCATGACGGTCGCCGAGGGTGCGGAGGCCCTGCAGCGGGACCTGCGGCTTGCCAGCCAATTGGGTTTCGGCTTCGTGCGCCCCAAGATCGGCGTGGTGTCCAGCGATCTGGTCCCAGACCCCATCTGGACCGAATCCGTGGAACGCTCCCTTGATCTGGCCCACGAGCTGGGGATCATCATCTGCCCGGAGATTCATTCGCCGACGCCCATCAGGCACCCCGTCGTCGAGGACTACATCGGCCTCATCGAACGGACCGGAACCAAGAACTTCGGCCTGCTCATCGACACCGGAATCTTCCAGGACCGGCCCATTCCGCTGCGCGCAGGTGAGACCCGCGAGACCCGGCCCGCCTTCCTCGACGGCATCGGCGTCGACCCCGCCGACTTCGCCGATATTGCCCAGTATGTGGTGTTCGTCCAGGCGAAGTTCCACGACATCAACGAGCAGCTGGAAGACCAGCAGATTCCCTGGCTGCCCGTGCTCAAGGCCCTCAAGGACTCCGGCTACACCGGTTATCTCTCCAGTGAATATGAAGGCGAACGCGCGCCATGGCGCGCCATTGAGCAAGTGCGGCGCCAACACGCCCTGATCCGCCGCATCACCGGCGAACTTACCTGCCCCATCCCCTTTCCCAGTAAAGAGAGCAACAATGCCAAACGGACTTCTTGACGATGCAAGCCTCCGCACCCATCCCGACGGTCTCGCGCTTGCCCTGACCCTGCCGTGGTACCGGAGTCTGTGGCTCTCCTCGGTCTCCAGCCTGCGGCTCACCGTCGACGGCCAGGATATCCCCGCCGGGAACTTGTCCCTGGAACTGGGAGGTGTCCGCTATGCGCTCCCGGACCTGCCCGCTCAAAGCGACACTCTCTGGTACCTCCAGGAACATCCCTTGCTCATCGCCACAACGGAGAGCCCTGTTGCCCTGGGCGAGCAGCACACCGTCCGGCTCATCGGTGAGTTGCGCCTGCCGTACATGCAGATTGCTCCCGGCCAGGACGGCGGTCCCGGCATGTACGTTCCCAACTTCGTGAACCAGACGTTGGAGCTGACCGTCACGGACAGGGCTGCGGCGGCGCCGGAACTGACGACGGCGGTCACGCCGCCCCCACCGAAAGCGGAGGAAGATCCGTTCTCGCTGGGGCTCACCCTGTACTCGGCAAGCGCCGAATTCCGGGCCGGCTGGTACGACTTCGACGGTCTGCTGAACCGTGTGGCCGAGCTCGGCATCGGCCCAGGGATCGAAATTGTGGCATCGCAGGTCCTGCCTACCTATCCCAACGTGACTGACGACTTCGTGCGCTCGTGGCAGCGCGCCTTCGACAAGCACGGCTTCACCGCCAGCTCCTTCGGCGCCAATCTGGACATGGGACGCCGCCGTGACCGCGACATGACCCCGGACGAGGAGTACGAGTTCACGCAGACACTCTTCCACGGCGCCAAGAAGCTCGGTTTCCCGCTCGTCCGCATCCAGAGCGCTAAGCCGGAGCTGCTTCGCCGGCTGCTGCCGCTCGCCGAGGACCTCGAACTCAAACTTGCCTACGAGATCCATGCACCGCTGGGACCCAACTCGCCCGAGATCATGAAGGTCCGCGACGTCTACGCCGAGCTTGATTCACCGCTGCTGGGCTTCGTGGCTGACTTCTCCTCCACCATGCACAGCATGTCTCCCACGCTCCTGCGCGCGGTTCGCCGTGCCGGGCTGGACGATGAAGCTGTGGAAAGGCTGCAGGCTATCTGGGGCACTGAGGCACCGATGCGGGTGCGGCAGGAGGAGTTCATTGCGTACCTGCGGGGACGTGACTTCGATCCTGCCCGGCTTGGATCCTTCGCCCACCTGGCGTTCAACATGCACGGCCACGTCAGCCCGAAGGAGTGGGCTGACATCATGCCGCAAATCATGCACGTCCACGCGAAGTTCTACGACATTGATGAGCAGGGCAACGAGCCGGCCATCGACTATCCGGAACTGGTCCGCGTATTCGTCGAAGGCGGCTACCGCGGTTACTGGTCCAGCGAATGGGAAGGTCATGCCTTCGCCGAGCTCGGTGAGGTGGATCCGCTGCTGCTGGTGCGGAAGCAGCATGACCTTATCCGCAAGAGCATGCGGACGGCCCTGGCATCAGCCTGACCTGAAAGACCGACGTCCCATAGCCTCGATGCCCGTCCGTTTAGCCGGCCGGGCATCGAGGCGTTTAAGGGGCTTCCTTGGTTGCGGCGGCTGCCACGATGTCGGCAGCCTCTTTGAAGAGGCCCCGCATCCACTCATGCTCGGAGTCGCGGTTGTGCACGGGGTGCCACCACAAGGCATTAACCAGCGGCGTGGCATCGAAGGGCAGCGGCAGGATCCGAATCCCGCCCACGCGCAGGGCGAACGGCACCAGGGCCGCCTGGATGAGCGCGATCCGGTTGGTCCCAACCACAAAGTGCGGCAAGGACTGGAAACTTTCAACAACCACGTCCACGCGGGGCTCAACGCCCAGCTGCTGGATCTGCCGTTCCGCCGAGGTTGAGGCTGAGCGCGTCTGATAGGTCATCACCCAGGGAAGTTCAGCGATGTTTTCCATGGTGATTTGCTCGCCGACGGCTTCATTGGACGTGGAGACCACGGCCACCCACCCGTCCCTCCACAGGTCCAGGTAGGGCAGCCCGGTGAGGAATCCGTGGGGAATCACCATGCCGTCCACCGACCGAAGGCGGTTGGCTGCATCCTCCACCACCATCGGATTGTGGAGCATAAACCGGAACCGGACAGCTGGGGCGCGCTCGGCTGCAAGCTCGGAAACAACCCGGCCAATGGTCGTGAAGCCGTAATCCGAGCCGTAGATGGAGAACTCGCGCTCGGATTCTGTGGGCTCCCAGGTGGCCTGGCTTTCGAAGACGCGGCGTGCGGCCTCCAGTGCGGTGGTGGTGTGCTCCGCGAGCCGGAGGGCGAAGGGGGTGAGCTCGTAAGCATTGCCGCGGCGGGCCAGGATCGGGTCACCGAAGTGGGATCGGAGCCGGGCGAGCGAGGCGCTGAGCGCCGGCTGGCTGAGGTGGAGCCGCTCGGCCGCCCTGGTAACGCTTCGCTCGGTAATGAGGGCATCCAGCGAGATCAGCAGGTTGAGGTCGAGACGGGAAAGCAGGACATGTTTCGTCACGGCGCAGCGATCCTTTGGAAGTGGAACCGTTTCAAGGGAGTTTATCAGCGGGATCAATAACGTAGGCGAAGCCATCAGGGATCTGGATGGACCTTCCGCGGACCCCCGTTAAACTTATGTCCGTCATAGCAAAGACTTATGTGTCTTTTAGGCACATCTCCTGCATACTTGTGAGTGACCGGGGTCACGACACCCGGATTTTGGACAATGAAGTCAGAAAGGCTGGACATGACACAGCACCGTCGCTATTCAGGCCTGAAGGTCGGCGCCCTCGCCGTCCCCACCGTCGCAGCACTCATTCTTACCGGTTGCTCGGCCTCCACCGGCAGCAGCTCCTCTTCGGGTGGTTCCCAGGAATTTTCACTGTCCTTCGCGACATCCAACACCATCGAGAGCCCCTTCCAGGTGTTGGCAGAAAATTACATGAAGTCACACCCGAACGTGAAAATCACCTTCAATCCTCAGCCGAACGACTCCTACGACCAGACCCTGCGCACACAGCTCCAGGCCGGAAACGCCTCAGACGTCGTAGTGACCTCACCCGGCTCCGGCACCGGCCGCAGCATCCTGCCGCTCGTCCAGGCAGGTTTCCTTGAACCGCTTGACGATGCCGCGAAGCAACTGCTCCCCGAGGGAAGCGCCAGCACCTTTGGAACCGACGGCAAGGTGTACGGCCAGGCCACGGAAATTACGATCTCTGCCTTGGTGAGTAATGAGACGGCTGCAACTGCAGCCGGTGGCTTCCCTGCCGACTTTTCCTCCCTCCAGCAGCAGTGCAAGGCTCTGGAGTCCTCCGGTAAATCCCTCTTTGCCCTTGCCGGATCAGCCCCTCCCAACACAGGGCTGATGGCGATGTCCCTGGCAGCCTCGCGCGTCTACGCGGAAGACCCGAAATGGAACGATAAGCGCGCTGCCAAGGAAGCCACCTTCGCCGGCTCGGACGGTTGGAAGTCAGCCCTCGAAGCAGTTAATACCTTGAAGGACGCGGGCTGCTTCCAGAAGGGTGCTGCCGGCGGCGGCTTCGATGCCATCACCAAGGGGCTTGCCAGCGGAACGTCCGTGAGCGGCTTCATCCCGGCTCCAAGCTGGAAGCAGCTGCAGTCCGCCGCTGGGGGCTCCCAGTTCGCCGTACGGCCGTTCCCGGCGGAACAGGGCTCAGGTAATAGCTACGTATTTGCCAGCGCAAACTACGCCTTCTCCATCAACGCGGCCTCCAAGAACAAGGACGCTGCCAAGGCCTTCCTCGACTGGGCCGCCCAGCCTGAGCAGACCAAGGCATTCGCAGAAATCGACGGTGCCCTGCCGGTCAGCGGACTCGACAAGTACGATTTCGACGGCGGCGCCTATAAGAACGTCGGCGGCCTGATGAAGGACGGCAAATACGGCCCCCTGCCCAACATCCAGTGGCCGAATTCCGCCGTCTACGACGCACTGGCCACGGGGGTCCAGGGCATCATCACCGGCCAGAAGAGCCCTGACCAGGTCCTGCAGGCCATGGACGCGGCCTGGGATCAGTAGCAGTTCTTGACCATCAACGTTCCGACGACTCAAAGGGACAAGCAAGGAATACCAATGACTGCGACGATGCAACCGAAAAGCGAAGCAGCTGAAGCACCCCGGCGAGGCAAGCGGACGCCGGGGGCGGGTGAGAACACCCGTCCCCGGCGGGGGCCCATGCAGTTCGGACACTGGTGGTGGGCGCTGCCCGGGATCGCCCTGGTGTTTGCCATCCACTACGTGGCAACCGGAATCGGCGGATTCTTCGCCTTTACCAACTGGACGGGCATCGGCTCGTTCAAAATCACGGGCTGGACAAACTTTGAGGCCATCTTCAAGGACCCCACGAAACTCGGAGCCCTCTCCAATACCCTCTTTCTGGCCTTTGGCTCGGTTCTCCTGGGCAACATCGCCGGGTTGGTTATTGCGCTGGGCCTGAACCGCGTCGTCAAGACGCGCTACATCCTCCGGACCCTCTTCTTCATGCCGGTGGTGCTCAGCCCGCTGGCCACGGCCTACATCTGGAAATACATCTTCGACTTCGACGGTCCGCTCAATGCCTTCCTTACGGCAATAGGCGCCGGCGACCAGGCCAAGCCGTGGCTGGCCGACCCGCAGTGGGCCATCTGGACCGTGCTGGTGGTGCTGGTCTGGTCTTCCACCGGATTTGCCATGGTGATCTTTATGGCCGGCCTGGCCGGTGTCCCCGTGGAAGTGGAGGAGGCGGCGGCCATTGACGGTGCCAATCTGTGGCAGCGGTTCCGCAACGTTACGCTGCCCGCCATCCGCCCCGCCGTCGCCATCGCCACCACGCTGGGAATCGTCCAGGGGCTGCGCGTCTTCGATCCCATCATGGCGCTCACCGGCGGCGGACCGGCCGGAGCGACGGAAACGCTGGCCACGCTGGTTTACAAGCAGGCCTTTGCGCTCGGGAACTTCGGGGGCGGTGCCGCCCTGGCCCTGGTGCTCGCCGCCATCATCCTGATCTTCGCCGTTCTCCAGCAGCGGCTGACGCGTTCGAACCCTGAGGACTAAGCCATGTTCCGCTACACCAAACTCACCCTGCTCCGCGAAGTCGGCCTATGGGCGCTCGCCCTGGTGTTCCTCGCGCCGTTCTACTTCCTGGTGACAACTGCCCTGAAGCCGGACAGCGAGTTGTTCACCACCTCGGCCCTGGCTCCGCCAACAAACCCCGACTTCAGCAACTTTATCGACGTCCTCACCGCCACCGGAAACTCCAACGTGGTGATGGGCCTGGCCAACAGCGCCATCATCACCGCAGGCAGCATCGTGGGGCTGATCGCACTCGGTTCCATCACCGGATATGTCATCTCCCGCAGCACCCGACGCTGGAGCAAGGGCGCGTATTACCTCTTCCTGATCGCCATCATCCTCCCCGGCCAACTCGGCGCCGTCCCTCTCTACATGGGGGCACGGGCCCTTGGACTCACCGGATCCGCTTGGGGCCTGATCATCCTCTACACGGGCATGCTCCTGCCGTTGTCGATCTTCCTGTACGCAAACTTCTTCCGCGGCCTCGGCACGGACTACGAAGAAGCGGCCACCATCGACGGCGCGAGCAAATCCCAGATTTTCTCCAAGGTGGTGTTCCCCATGATGGCCCCAGCCACGGGAACGGTCACCATCTTCGCCGGGCTCATCGTGTGGAACGACTTCTTCACGTCGCTGATCTTCCTGGGCGGCTCCGCCAACCAGACGCTGCCGGTGGCCATGTACTACTACATCGGCTCCCTGGTCTCCCAGTGGAACTCGATCTTCGCGATAGTGATCGTCTCCATGATTCCCATCCTGGCGCTGTTCCTGTTCGCGCAGAAACGGTTCATCCAGGGCTTCTCCGGCGGCCTGAAGGGCTGACCCGCGATGGTTGACAACCGCGCAGCGTTCGAGCGCTTCGTGGAGATCTTCTACACCCAAAAACGGGTGCGTGAAGCCTTCGACTTCCTTGTGGCCGAGGACTACCGGCAGCACAACCCGACCATTCCTGACGGGCCTGAGGCGGCAGTAAGAATGCTGACGCCGAAGTTCGACGGATCGCCAGACTCCCGGTTCGAGGTTCAGCGCATCCTGGTGGACGGTGACCTGGCGTTGGTGCATGTACGCGCTTCAGGTCCCGGGCGTCCGGACGCCGCCGTCGCAGACATTTACCGCTTCGAAAACGGCCGGATTGTTGAGCACTGGGACGTGCTTCAGCCCGTTCCCGAGCACCCGGTCCACGACCACCCCATGTTTTAGACCACCATCTCAATTCTCTAGGAGATATCCATGTTCCAACTTTCGCCCAATATCGACCTTTTGTTCGCCGAAGCAGGCGAAAGTGCTGCTGACCGGGTTYGCGCGGCGGCAGCAGCCGGCTTCGACGCCGTCGAAATGTGGGGCCCAACGGGCAAAGACATTCCGGCCCTGAAGCACGCACTCGAGGAAACCGGAGTCCAGCTCACCTCCCAACTGGCGGAACCGCGTATGCAGTTCATGATCCCGCCCCGCAACCACGATGCTTTCTACACCGGGCTGGACGCCGGCGTCGAAGTGGCACAACAGCTCGGCTGCCCCCGGATGGTAGTGGGCAGCGGTACCGGATTCGGCGGGCGCAAGCGGCAGGACCAGCTGGACGAACTGATCGAGATCTTCACCCGAGGCGTCGCGCACATCGAGGGTTCCGGCATCACCCTGGTTCTCGAACCGGTCAACGTCAGGGTTGACCACCCGGGAGCCCTCCTGGACCGGACCTCGGAAGCCGTCTATGTCGCCAAGGGCGTCAACTCGCCATACTTCGGCGTTCTCTACGACCTCTACCACTCCACGGTCGAGGGCGAGGACGTGGCCGCCGAGCTCGCCAACGCTGGCGACCTCATCAAGTATGTTCAGATCGCAGATGCGCCGGGGCGCGGCGAACCCGGTTCCGGTTCCATCGACTGGCACGCCCGGCTCACGGACCTGGGGAACAGCGGCTACGCCGGCCCCATCGGGCTGGAGTACTACCCGACGATCGACTCGGCGAAGTCCGTCCGGCGCATCCAGGAACTGGTGGCGGGACGGTGAGCGGTAACCGGTATCCCGTTGCGGTCGACGTCGCCATCGTCGGCAGCGGCCCCACGGCATCGGCATACGCACGCATCCTCAGCGAGGAAGCCCCTGGTGCCACCATCGCCATGTTCGAGGTGGGCCCCACGGTCAGCAATCCACCCGGGGCGCACGTCAAGAACATTGAGGATCCTGAACGCCGCAGCCTCGCGCAGCGGGCATCGGAAGGCCCCGGCGCAGGTGCCGACACGGTGAACTCACCCGGCGCGGTCAAGAGCGGGGAGCGACGGGCCAGGCCCGGAACCTACCTGCTGCAGGACGGCTACGCCTTCCCCGGCGAGGACGGGATGCCCGTCGCCGCCATGTCCAGCAACGTGGGCGGCATGGCCGCCCACTGGACCGCTGCCTGCCCCCGCCCGGGCGGCAAAGAGCGCATTCCGTTCCTGCCGGACCTTGAAGAGCTTCTTGACGACGCCGACCGACTGCTGGGGGTGACCACCCGCGCCTTCGACGGGGCTCCGTTCTCTGACCTCGTCCGGGAACGACTCGCCGCCGCCGTGGACGCGGGCCGTGACACCGCCTATCGCGTCCAGCCCATGCCTCTTGCTGTGCACCGGCGGGAGGACGGCGGCCTGGTCTGGTCAGGTTCCGACGTCGTGATGGGGGATGTGACCCGGGAAAATCCGCAGTTCGAACTCTATGATGAGTCGCTGGTAACGCGTGTTCTCCTGGAGGATGGCGCTGCTGCCGGCATCGAAGTCCAGGACCGCCGCAGCGGCGAAACCCATCAGGTGGCGGCCCGCTACGTTGTGGTGGGTGCGGATGCCCTGCGCACGCCGCAGCTGCTGTGGGCTTCCGGGATCCGGCCCGACGCCCTGGGCCGCTACCTCAACGACCAGGCGCAGGTAGTGTTCGCGAGCCGGCTGCGCGATGTCACCGCTCCGCAGGGCCGGGCAGCCGCCAATGGCGCGCTCAGTGAGCAGAGCGGAGTTGCCTGGGTTCCCTACACGGACGGGGCGCCCTTCCACGGCCAGATCATGCAACTGGATGCGTCACCGGTTCCCTTGGCCGACGATGACCCCGTTGTCCCGGGCTCTATCGTGGGGCTTGGGCTGTTCTGCGCCAAGGATCTGCAGCGCGAGGACCGGGTGGCGTTCGACGACGGTGTCCGCGACTCGTACGGGATGCCCGCCATGCGCATCCACTACCGCCTCACGCGGCGGGATCACGAGGTGCTGGACCGCGCCAAGCAGGAAATTGTCCGCCTGGGCAAGGCGGTGGGTGAGCCGCTCGACGAGCGTCCGTTCGTCATGCCGCCCGGCGCATCGCTTCACTACCAGGGCACAACCAGGATGGGTGCAAGGGACGACGGCCAGAGCGTGTGTTCGCCCGACAGCCAGGTGTGGCAGGTCCCCGGCCTCTTCGTGGCTGGCAACGGCGTCATTCCCACCGCCACGGCATGCAATCCCACGCTGACCGCTGTGGCGCTCGCAGTGCGCGGGGCCCGGAAACTCAAAGAAGAACTCAACAGCTATTTACTTATGTCTGAATCAGACAATAGACTGACTAAATAATGAATAAGTGGTGCGATGTCGCTGCTATTTCGTTCAATCACAGGCAAGGCATGCCGCAGACAAGGAGGTCTCGATGATCGCCGACCGCATAATCGAGCAGGGAACACTGATCACCCAGGACGGCCGTACCGCCGTCGAAGTCCGCATCCCCTGGTACCGGGCCCTGCCGGGTTCCTGCATCGCTGGAGCTGCATTGACAGTGGACGGCGTCAGCGCCCCCGAGGGCTCACTGCGCTGGACCATGAACAACCGCACTTTCAGCTTCGAGGAACTCGTGGACGAGACCGGCGAATGGTGGTTCCCGCTGGACTCGGCAGTCCTTTCGGGCGACCTTCCCGTCCCGGACAGCCGGACCGAGCACGAGGTCAGGGTGGACCTGAAGCTCTACATCCCCTACATCATCACCGACCACGGCGTGCTGCACATCGAAGAGCACGACACCAAGACCATGAAGGTGGCACAGCGATGACCAGCCTCGGCACGCCGATCCAGGGCGTCACCCTTTACAGCTTCACCCGGGCCGTCCACGCCCGGCAGTACGACCTCGATGGCCTGATCCGCAAAGTGGCGGCCGAAGGCTTCGGCCCGGGGCTCGAAGTCATCGGATTCTCCAGCCTGCGCGGCTTCCCGGACCGGATCGACGACAACTTCGTTGGCCAGTTCCGTGATCTTGTGGCCGAGGTTGACCTGGTCCCCACCTCCCTCGCAGTCAACGTTGACACCGGTATCCGCCGCGACCGGCTCATGAGCCATGATGAGCTTGTCGAATACATGCGCAAGCAGATCGAAGTAGCCGCCAGGCTCGGCTTCCCGATCGCCCGGGTGCAGATATCGCTGACTCCGGACGCCATGGAAAGCCTGCTGCCCGTGGCCGAGAAGTACGGCGTCACCCTGGCCCTCGAAGTCCACGCGGACCAGCACGGCGCCCACGAACGTGTCCTGGCCCTTCGCGACCGCTACGAGAAACTCAATTCCCCCTTGCTCGGCTTCACCGCCGACTGGGGTGCCACCGTTACCGGCTTTGCGCCCTCCCTGCTGGAGGCCTACCGCCGCCGTGGGGCTTCGGAGGCACTTCTCGGACAGGTGGTTGACCTGTGGAATGGGTTCTACGCCGACGGACCGCCAAACACGCAAAAGGTTCACGGTGAACGCTTCGGCGCCTTCATCGGCCTGGCGGCCCGCAACGGCCGGCCCGACCTTGGCATTGACTTCGCCATCAACGGAACAGGGCTTTTCGGTCCTGCACCGCTGGACACCTGGCTGGAGATCATGCCTTGGGTCCGCCACGTGCACGGCAAGTTCTTCGGCATCGACGAGACCGGCGAAGAGCCCTCGGTGCCGGTCCGGAGCCTTGTCCGGCAACTGGTTGAGAACGGCTACTCCGGCGCAATCTCCAGCGAATACGAAGGCTGGCACTGGAACAACTGGCAGGACCCGTTCGACATCATCCGCGGCGAGCAGGCCGTCCAGCGCTCAGCGGCCGCCAACGCCGGTTCGGCCATGATCACCGACGCTTCAGAAGCCCGCCGCATCCTCAACAGCCATCTCGCCCAGCCCGTCCGCGGCTGACAACGAAGGAACCAGAAATTATGTCAGAAGGCATCGCAGGCTCGGGCATCGAGCTTGGCATCACCCTCTATTCGCTCACCTCCGAGTTCGCCGCCGGGCTCTACACCCCTGAGACGCTGATCAAAGCTGTTGCAGATGAAGGCCTCGGCCCGGGGGTTGAGTTCAACATCGCCCAGATGCTGCGCACCTACCCGGACGTCGACGACGACTTCGTCCGCCTGTGGCGCGACAGCATGGACCGCTACGGCCTGACCCCCAGCGCAGTGGGCACCAACCTGGACATGGGCCRCCGCAAGGACCGGGACATGACACCCGATGAGGAGTACGACTTCTTCGCCGCGCAGCTGCACACGGCCAACAAGCTTGGTTTCCACCGCGTGGTGATCCGCTCCGCGGGCAAGGAATTGCTCCGCCGGCTGCTTCCCCTGGCCGAGAAGTACGACCAGAAGCTCGGCTACGAAATTCACGCGCCGCAGGGCCCGAACGATCCCAAGATCCTGCAGATCCGCGAGATGTACGAGGAACTGGGAAGCGACCGGCTCGGTTTCACCGCAGACTTCAGCTCGACGATGCACAGCCTTTCCCCGACCCTCTTCCGCACGTTGACGCAAATGGGGCTGCCCGAGGAGCACTTCGCCGTCATGCAGGAGATCTGGCGCAAACCGTCGCCCATGCATGAGCGCAACCAGGAGTTCGAGGACTACCTCAGTGCCAACAACTTCGATCCTTCCCGCCTGGGCCCGTTCACCCGGCTGGCATTCAACATGCATGGACTGGTTCCGCCCGAGGAATGGCTGGATATCATGCCGCAGATCTTCCATGTCCACGCGAAGTTCTACGACATCGACGAACACGGCAATGAACCCGCGATGGACATTCCCCGCATTGTGCGCCAGTTCGTCAAGGGCGGCTACCAGGGCTACCTGTCCAGCGAGTGGGAGGGCCATGCGTTCGCCGACCTGGGCGAATCCGATCCGATCGACCTCGTCAAGAAGCAGCACACGCTGATGCGGCATGCCATCGAAGAAGCCGTTGATCCAAATGCATCCGACTCCCACGCGACCCTGGTCGAGACTGTTAAGTAAGGAAAGCCATGGCAACTCACAATTCCCTGTTCCAGGACACCGACGTCCGCCGGCACCCCGAGGGGATTGCCGTATCGGTGCAGCTGCCCTGGTACCGCAGCCTCTGGCTGTCCGCCGTTGACGACGTCGTCGCAACCGTCAACGGCGTGGAGATTCCCAAGGAGTCTCTCCGCTTCGAACTGCAGGACAAGTCCTACTCCATAGCTGAACTCCCGGAGCAATGGGAAACCCTGTGGTTCGTCGCAGACAAGCCCGACGTGATCATCCCGCTGGACCGCGTCCCCGACGCCGGCGAGGAGATCGACGTCGAGGTCATCCTCACCCTGCGCCTGCTGTATATGCAGATCGCGCCGATGCGTTACGTGGGCAACCGCGTGGCGGTTGAACGGACGGTGGTGCTCGCATGAAAACCCTGCGCGTGGCCATGATCGGTTATGGCTTCATGGGTGCTGCCCACTCCCAAGGCTGGCGGACGGCGCCGCGGGTATTCGACCTGCCCGCCGAGCCGGAAATGGCGGTTATTGTCGGCCGCAACGCTGAAGCGGTCGCCGCCGCTGCCAGCAAATGGGGCTGGGCAGAGTCAGCAACAGACTGGCGGGACGTGATCGCCCGTGACGATATCGACGTCGTCGATATCGTCACCCCGGGCGACTCCCACGCCGAAATCGCGATCGCCGCGCTGGATGCCGGGAAGCACGTTTTGTGCGAAAAACCACTCGCCAACACGGTGGCGGAAGCCGAAGCGATGGCCGAAGCCGCCGAACGGGCGGCTGCCCGGGGCATCCAGGCAATGGTCGGTTTCACCTACCGCCGCGTTCCGGCCGTCACCTTCCTCCGCAACCTCATCGCCGAAGGCGCCGTCGGCACGATCAACCAGGTGCGTGCCTCGTACCGGCAGGACTGGCTGGTGGACCCGGAGATGCCGCTGGCGTGGCGCCTGCAGAAGGAACACGCCGGCTCGGGGGCCCTGGGGGATATCGGCGCCCACGCCATCGACCTGGCCCAGTTCGTCACCGGCCTGAACCTGGAGAAGGTGTCCGGCGTTATCGACACCATCGTGAAGGAGCGGCCTCTTTTGAAGGGCTCCACTTCAGGCTCCGGACCTTCCGATACCGGGCTTTCCGGCGCTGCCGGTGTCGGCTCCGGCGTCGGCTCCGGCCAGGTGACGGTGGACGATATCGCCATCTTCACGGGCCGCTTCGAATCCGGCGCGCTGGCGTCGTTCGAGGCCACCCGGTTTGCCACCGGCCGGAAGAACGCGCTCCAGATTGAGGTTTCCGGGGACAAGGGCGCCCTGGCCTTCGACCTCGAGGACCTCAACAGCGTCCAGTTCTACGACCGCACGGCACCTGCGGACCGCCAGGGCTTCCGGAAGGTCCTGGTCACGGAAGCGGAGCATCCCTACGTTTCGGCGTGGTGGCCGGCAGGCCACATGCTCGGTTACGAGCACGGGTTCTCCCACCAGGTCAAGGACCTCGTGGAGGGCATCGTGGGCGGCTCCGCCCCGCATTCGTCGTTCGCCGACGGGCTGAGGGTGCAGCGGGTGCTCGACGCTGTCGAGCGCAGTTCCGAAAATGATTCCGCCTGGACACGTGTCGCTGCCGGCGTTCCCGTGCCGGCCAGTTGAGGAGGGGAAGCACGTGGCACGACCAATTACCTTGTTCACCGGCCAGTGGGCCGACCTGCCGTTCGAGGAGGTGGCCCGGCTCGCCGGCGAATGGGGCTACGACGGGCTGGAGATCGCCTGCTGGGGTGACCACCTGGACCCCTGGCGCTGGGACGACRACGCCTATGTGCAGGGCAAGCTGGACATTCTTGACCGCCACGGCCTCAAAGTGTGGACCATCTCCAACCACCTCAAGGGCCAGGCCGTCTGCGACGACCCGATCGACGAACGGCACCGCGGCATCCTGCCGGACGTCGTATGGGGCGACGGCGATCCTGAAGGGGTCCGCCGTCGTGCCGCCGAGGAACTGAAGAACACTGCGCGGCTCGCCGCCAAGCTGGGCGTGAAAACGGTGACCGGCTTTACGGGATCGTCCATCTGGAAGTACGTGGCGATGTTCCCGCCCGCCTCCGAAAAGATGGTCGACGCCGGCTACCAGGACTTTGCCGACCGGTGGAACCCCATCCTCGATGTCTTTGACGAGGTGGGCGTCCGGTTCGCCCATGAGGTGCACCCATCAGAGATCGCGTACGACTACTGGACAACGCAGCGCGCCCTCGAGGCGATAGGGCACCGCGAGGCTTTTGGCCTGAACTGGGACCCGAGCCACATGGTGTGGCAGGACATCGACCCAGTGGGGTTCCTGTGGGACTTCAAGGACCGGATCTACCATGTGCACTGCAAGGACACGAAGAAGCGCCTGTCCAACGGGCGCAACGGCCGGCTCTCCTCCCATTTGCCCTGGGCTGATCCGCGCCGCGGCTGGGACTTCATCTCCACCGGCCACGGCGACGTGCCGTGGGAGGATGCGTTCCGGATGCTGAACGCCATCGACTACCGCGGGCCGCTGTCCGTGGAGTGGGAGGACGCCGGAATGGACCGGCTGGATGGCGCCCCCGAGGCGCTGGCTTTCGTGCGCCGGCTCTCCGCCTATGAACCCTCCGCCGCAGCTTTCGACGCCGCATTCAGCACGAAGTAATTCGCAAACAAGTGAGGCCGGCCCCGCGGGGCCGGCCTCACTTGTTTGTATGCCATGAGCTTCTGTATCCGGTCAGAGGGCAGCCCGGGCCGCTGGTGCCGGCTCCACCACTGCCGACTCCACCACTGCTGGCTCCGCGAGGGCTGCCCCCGCCAGGGCCAGGTGACTCCGCGTCATCTCCGTTGGGTCGTCCTTCAGCCACTCGTGGCCGCCCCATTCGCTGGTCAGCGTGCCCGTGAAGCCGGTCCCGCGCAGCAGGCTGCCGAGGTCATGCAGCGGCTGGGAAACCCGGCCGCCGTCGTCGTCCAGATCCCAGAACTTCAGATGGAAGGCGCCCACCAGGGGGAGGATGCCCTGCAGATCTGCGGCGTCACTGCGGCCGAAACGGATGAGCAGGTTCATGAAGAGCGTGTGGACGCGCGGCGGAACCTTCCCTGCGCGGAGCAGGGCGGTGACGGCATCGAGGGTGGCGGGATCGCGCCAGTCATTCTCCAGGCGCGCCAGAAGATCGGAAGGAACGCCGCCCTGACGCAACTCATGAAGGTAGGTGACGGGAAGGGCCGGCATGAGCATGCTGATGTCGACGAGTACCCGCACGTGGTCATCTGCCAACCCGGCTATCGCATCCAGTGCTGGTGCCACAGAAGGGTTGTTTGGAGTCTGCTGCCCTTGGATTTCTTCGTACAGCACCAGATCGAGTTCATGCAGCAGCGGCTGCAGCAGCGTGAGCAGTTCCGTGCCCGCCTGTCCGATCGGTAACCGGATCCCGCGGGCACCCACTCGGCTGGCGGCGCTGAGCTGGGGGACCAGGAAGTCCAAGCGCTCCTGCAACGAGCGGCGGTCGGTTGGGGACGTGAAGTCGTCGAGGCTGGCGCCAACGATGCTGACGCGGCCCCCTCTTGCCGCCAGCGAATCCCGCAGTTCGTCTACCTCGGCGTCCTGCGGAGCGGGGAAGGACCGCCACAGCAGCCCAGGTTCGAGCTCTATTGTCTTCGCCACGGAATCCGCGATGCCAATCACAACGTCAGTGGCTGTCCGCCGGGCTGCCGTGATCTCCGGAATCCAGTTGAACGAGCTGGCGCAGAGGGTCCAGTTGTCAGGAAGTGCGGGGGCCATGTGATGCCTTCCCATTTATGCTGGTTAATGACAAACTTATGTCACTTTTAGGATAAAGGATGGAAGCCATGTTGCAAACCGCTTTGCGCGAAGATGCGCTGACGGCCACGCCGGAAGGCTTTGAACTCCGGCTCGGCCTGTCATGGATCCGCTCAATGCCCCTTTCCACCGTGGCTGAGCTCGCAGTTGAGGTCGACGGCATCCCGGTGGCACCAGGGGAGTTGACGGTGGTGCTGGGGGCCCGGCGCGTGCGTGCGGACGCATTGCAGGCGGAGCCCGGGTGGTGGTTCGTGCAGGACAGGGTGGTCCTGGCCGGCCGGCGCGAGCTTTCCCGCGGGGTGCACGCCATCGCCGTCGACTTCCAGCTGCTGGTGCCCTACCTTCAGGCGCGTCCCGGTTCTCCGCTGGTCCTGCCGTTCCATCTGGAGGCCCGGCTGGAGCTTGACCGGGAACCGGTGCCCAGCGTCTCCCGCGATGTGGCCTGAGCGGCTATGCCCAGGCCGCGCAGTGGACCCTATGCGGGGACAGCGGCCCGTTCCGGTGAGGGCCTGCCGTCAGCAAACCAGCGCGGGAAGGTGACATCGAACAGCTGCTCGCGCGCCAGCTCAGCTCCTCCGCGCAGGGGTTCGCGCTCATCGTTGACGGACAAGGTGATGGTGAGGTCGCGGGTGGCGAGCGGCAGGGACAGCTCGTAGACCCGCTGGCGCACTTCGGCCAGGAATACTTCGCCGGCCGATCCCATGGCCCCGCCGATGACGATGATTCCGGGGTTGAACATGTTCACCAGGGCTGCAATGGTCTCACCCGCTACCCGGGCCGACTTTTGAATCAGTGTGATGGCCAGCGGGTCCCCGGCCTGGGCCGCGAGGGTGATCTCCTCGAGGGTCAGTGTCCCCTTTTTTGCCAGCGGGGCCAGGGAGCTCCGGGTGCCTCCCTTGACAGCCTCTTCCGCGTCCCTGACCAGGGCCCAACCGCTGGCCACCGCTTCGAGACAGCCGATCTTGCCGCAGCGGCATTGGGCATGGGAGTCGGAAACCCGGACATGGCCGATGTCGCCGGCCGCGCCGTTGGCACCGCGGTGGATCCTGCCCTGGGACAGCAGGCCGGCACCGATTCCCGAACCGATCTTGCAATAGATGAGGTTCGCAAGGGATTCGCGACGCCGGGCGCGCTCACCAAGGGCCAGCAGGTTGACGTCGTTATCCACCCACACCGGTGCGTTGAAGCGGTCCTCGAAGGGCGTGCGGACATCGAATCCATTCCACCCGGGCATGATCGGAGGTGCCACCGGTTGTCCCGTGGCGAAGTCAACCGGGCCGGGGAGGCCCACCACTACGCCCCAGACGGGCACTTGGTGATCCTTTTTCAGCACGTCGTCAACGAGGGCCATCACGGCGTCAATGGTCTTCTCGGGGCCCTGGGCGATATCCCAGGTGCGGTGCGTGTGTTCCAGGATGTCGCCGTCAAGGGCAGTGACGCCAACCCTTATATGAGCGGCTCCGAGGGCACATATGACGATCCTTCCCTGCTCCGCGCGGAAGCGAAGGGTCCGGGGCGCGCGGCCACCGGAGGAGGCGCCGAATTCTCCATCCCCGAGAAAGCCGATCTCAATGGCCTGGTCCACACGCTGGCTGACAACGCCCCTGCCCAGCCCAGTGACCTTGCCGATTTCAGGGCGCGTTGTTGCCTCGCCCGTTCGCACCAGGTTGACGATCCTCAGCAGGCTCGTCACTTCATCCGTTTGTGCTCCAAAGCGGAGTGTGGACTCTGTCGTCATGATCACAATTCTCACACATAAGAGGGAACTAAGGTGGGGTTGAAAGCGACTATAGCCGGATATTTCCGTACTTATGAATAATATGGACAAAAGAGGGAGGCGACGATGCCTTGGAATATAGGAGTTCTTGGGGCCGGGCCGGGCGTCGCGGCCCTGCATCTGCCGGTGCTGGGGCGCCTGGCGGACCTGTTCAAGGTGGTGCACATTGCCGATGCGGGAAGTGGGCGCGCCCAGGGCCTGGCCGAAAGGCTTGGTGCCCGGTGGTCAGTGGGGGAGGCGGACCTGCTTGCGGACCCGGCAGTCCACCTGGTGGCCATCTGCAGCCCGCCCGCTGAACATGCCCGCCAAATCCTGGCGGCTGTAGCCGCTGGGAAGCCTGCCATCTTTTGCGAGAAGCCATTGGCCACCAGCAGGGAAGAAGCCGACGAGGTCATCTCTGCCTGCCGGCTCGCGGGAACGGTCCTTCTGGTGGGGACGAACCACCTGTTTGACGCCGCGTGGGGGCGGGCCAGGCATCATCTCGTTGCCCTCGCGGGCCGGGTGCAGGCGATCTCCGTGACGCTGGCGCTTCCGCCGAATGACAGGTACCACCGGCTGGTCGCCGAGGGCGGCCCTTTCCAGGCCGCCCGGCGGGAACGCCTGGACCTCGACAGTCCCGCGGTTGCGGCCGGCGTTCTGCGGCAGCTGCTGACCGGGCTCGCGATCCATGATCTTCCGGCCGTGAGGGACATCGCGCCAGGCATCGACGAGGTTGTTTACGCCAGGGTCGCCCCGCCAGTCGGCTACCTTGTGGGGTATCGGGCCGGCGGAATCCTGGTCCAGTTGGCGCTTACCATGCTTCCGGAAGGACCGGATGCTCTCTGGAGGATGAATATCGCCACCTCCCACGACCGCATCGAGGTGAATTTCCCGCCCGCCTTTGTCCATGCCGGAAGCGCGGCCACCCGAGTGCGAAGCATGGACGGGCAGTGGACGGAGTACAGGCGGGATCCGGAAGACGGCTATATGGCGCAGTGGCGCCTGCTTGCCTCACTCCTTGAAGGCGGGGTCCCAGTCGAGTACGACGAACTGCTGGCTGACTCGCACTTTGCAATCGACCTGGCCGATGCTGCCGCAGCGAAGGTTCTGGAAGGGGTGCCGCAATGAGTTCAGCAAATCCAGGGCTCGGCATCTTCACCGTGTTGCCTTCCTATGTCGCGGCTGTCGCCGAGCTTGCCGTCAGTGCTGCACTCACCAGAGACGTCAGTGGGGCGGTGGCTGTGGTGCCTGGATCCGGCGATTGGTGGCAGGGCATGCTGGACGCCCGGGCCAGGGGAGCGGCAGCGGTGGTGATTGCGGACCCTGCTGCGCTCCCGCAGAAAGGACTCCGAGCCTGTCCATGGCCCGGTGACATCCCGGTCATCGTTGAGCGTCCCCGGCTGCGCCCGGATGTGGTTGCCGACGCGGTCCGGGCAGGACGAGGCAGGCCGGCCCGGATCGTCACCGTTGAGTGCGCCGCCCCCGCGGCAGGTCTTGAAGCGGTAATCCGCGACGGCTTGGGCTGGGCGCGGTCACTGGTCCGGGGCCCGTTGACGCTCCAGGTGTGCAGTGCCACGGCGCAAGCCAGGATTGCTCTGCTGGATTCAGGGGGATCCGCGGGCGGGGCAATGCCCGTCACCCTGGGGGCGACGGCGGCAGCGGGCCTTCACGCCGACGGCCTGCTCCAGGTGCTGGCCCTCGGCGAGGTGCGAACCGAAGTCACCGTGGACCAGCGGGCCGGGCTGACGCGGCTGGAGACGTCCACCGAGGACGGGACACTAAGGGCTCCGGAGCGCTATGAATCATCAGCCCGTCTGGCGCTGCGCCGGGCCATCGAGGCGCAGTCTTCGGGTCAGCCCGGAACGGACCTGGATGAGCTGCTCGAGGACATGTCCCTCACGCGCGCCGTACTTGCTACATAAGGGATGCCCGCCACAGGTGTCTAATTCACGCATTCTTTTGTTGCTTTCAAACTAAAGTGGGGTAGCATGAGTTTCGGCGCCGGGGTTCCTTCCGAACCCGTTCTCCGTCGTGATGGTGCGCCGGAGGCACAACACGTCGCGTCGACGGCCCGATCGTTCGGGTAGATCACTATGCCACTTTCACCTTTGAGACTCCGTCTCCTTGTTATCTCCCTGCTCACGGTTTCGTTCCTCGGGGCCCTGGACCACACCGTGGTGTCCACATCCCTGGCCACGGTTGCGGGTGAGCTGGGCGCGCTGAAGCTCATGAGCTGGGTTGTTGTGGGATACACCCTCGCGAGCACTGTGCTGCTGCCGGTGCTCGGCAAACTAGGTGATGTCCTGGGAGCCCGCCGGATCTTCCTCAGTTCGCTGGTAATGTTCCTGGCGGCCTCCCTGGCCTGCGGCTTTTCGCAGGACATGGCATGGCTTATCGCCGCGCGCGTCCTGCAGGGGATGAGCTCCGCGGGCCTGCAGCTGATGTCGCAAACCATCATCGCCAGGGTCACCTCGCAGCGGGAACGTCCGCGCTACATGGCCATCATTGGCGCAGCTTTCCCCATCGCGGTCCTGGTTGGCCCCGTTCTCGGCGGCGCCATCACCGATTACTGGGGCTGGCAGTGGGTTTTCTGGATCAACATCCCGGTGGGCGCTGCAGCCCTGGCCCTTGCCCTGGTTGCCGTTCCCCACCTGGAGCCCGGCCCCATGCCCCGCCACTTCGATGTTGCCGGGGCGGCTGTATTTACCGCGGCACTGGTGGCCCTTGTCCTCGCCGCCACCTGGGCCGCAGAACGCAGCGCGGGCCCCGCCACCGCTGCCGCGCTCGCGGTCAGCATGCTGGGCTTTGTTGCCTTCTACTTTGTTGAGCGCCGCGCACCCGAACCCATCGTCCCCCTGCATTTCTTCGCCAACCGGACCATCGCGGCAGGCACCGCACTCTCGGCGATTATCGGCGTCGGCCTCTTCTCCATCACCGCCTATTTGCCGACGTACGTCCAAATGGCGTACCAGACAACCGCCACCGTGTCCGGGCTCGTGCCGATCGCAACCGTGTTCGGCATGCTGACCAGCAACCTGCTGACCGGATGGCTGGCCAGCAGGACGGGGCGGTACCGGATCTTCCCCATCCTGGGAACATCATTGGGGGCCGCCGGACTGTTTGTGATGGCGGTGTTGCCCGCCGGGCTTCCGCTGTGGGTTCCCATGATCGTTATGGCCGTTGTTGGGATGGGCACCGGCGCGTTCATGAGCCTGATCGTCACTGTGGTCCAGGGAGCTGCTCCGGCCAGCCAGACCGGCACCATCACCGCGACGATCAACCTGGTGCGGCAGGTGGGGTCAACAGTGGCGACGGCGATTATCGGCGGGGTGATCGGCTTCGGCGTGGCGGCCCTTTTGCCGGCGGGCCTGGATGCTTCCACCCTGACCCCGCAACTGGTCAAAGGGGCCGCCCCGGCAGTACAGGCCAGCGTGGCTCAGATCTACGCCTCAGTCTTCACCCCCATCTTTATTGCCTTGGCGGCCACGTACGCAGTGGGAATAGTCGCGGCGGTCCTGCTTCCGCACGGGCGCCTCTCCGACGAACCCGTTCCCGCCCCCCAAACAACTTCCGAATCCCTTTCGGCCTGATTTCAAAGGAGACATCATGTCCAACCCAACCATCGCCATCGTCGGCAGCGGGCCCATCGGCTCCACCTATGCCCGGGTGCTCCTCGAGCAGGTCCCGAACGCGCGGGTGGTGATGTTCGAAGCCGGCCCGCAGGTGACGGAGGTTCCCGGCGCGAGCGTCCGCAACATTGCCGACCCTGGCGAAAAGGCTCGTGCGCGCGAAATGTCGCAGGGGCCGCAGGCCGGTGCCTACCGGGAGTCGCTCGGCATCCCGGCAGCCACGGTCACCGAGGGAATGTTCACCGCCCGCCAGGGCACCCACCTTCTCGACTTCGGCGGCGCGGGCTCCGCCCACGCCTCGAGTTTTCCCGCGGCGGCTGCGGCCACCAACGTCGGCGGCCAGGGTGCGCACTGGACCTGCGCGACGCCGTCGCCCGCCTTCAGTGAAAAAATCCCCTTCATAGCGGACGACGAATGGGACGGGCTGATTGAGGACGCGAAGCAGCTGCTGCACGTCCACAGCGCAGCGTTTGCCGACTCCGCCGTTGGTGAGGCCATTCGGACCCTCCTCGATGAAGAGTTCGGCGCGGAGCTGCCGGATGGGTACGGCGTGGGCACCCTTCCGGTTGCCGGGGACCCGCAGCCCGACGGCTCCGTGCGCTGGGCGGGGGCCGACGTCGTCCTCGGCCCGCTGGTCGACAAGGACAGTCCGGTCTCGAAGCAGTTCGAACTCCGTGACCTCACCCTGGTCCGCCGCGTGGAACTGGACGGACACCGGGTCACCGGTGTCACCGTCGAGGACCTCCGCACCGGGGAGAAGTCATTCGTGGCAGCGGACATCGTGGTGGTGGCCGCCGATGCCTTCCGCTCCCCGCAGCTTCTCTGGGCATCCGGTGTGCGGCCGCAGGCCCTCGGCCACTACCTGACCGAGCATCCCGTGGTCATCTCCACGGTGGCGCTGGACGCCGAAAGGATGGGGCGGTACGCCACCGAAGAGGACCTTAAGGCCGAGCTGGCCCGGCGCGCACTGAACCTGGCAGACCCCGTCGCGGCGGTCAACCGCATCCCGTTCTCAGAGCCGGAACACCCCTTCTCCGTCCAGGTGATGTACACCGAGACCACGCCGTTCCCGATGGAGCCGGGAACCCCGTACTCCGAGAACCGCTGGGGCTACGTCAACATGGGCTACGGCATGCGCAAGCACCCGCGTTACGAGGATGCCGTCACGTTCGACGACAATGAGCCGGACTACCGGGGATTCCCCAACATGAGCATCGAGTACGCGCTCACAGAACGGGAAAACGCGGAAATCGCAGAGGCAACCGAGCGGCTGCGGCGTGCCGGCAAGGCCCTTGGCGCCTTCGTGGCCGAGCCCAGGCTCATGCCGAACGGCTCGAGCCTGCACTACCAGGGCACCATGCGCATGGGTGAAACCGACGACGGCACCTCGGTGGCGGATCCGTGGTCACGCGTGTGGGGCTACAACAACCTGGTGGTGGGCGGAAATGCGCTCATTCCGACGGCAACGGCCATGAATCCCACGCTGATGAGCGTGGCCATCGCTGTCCGCGGCGCCCGGAAGGTTGCTGAGGAGCTTAGTTCGCAGAGTGCCTAGGTCAACTGTTCATAGGGGCGCAGACGCCCGCCAGCTGTGGCTGGGCTGACGTCGAGGCACGGATAACCTGTGGGTATGAAGAACCTGGACCTCAACCTGCTGCCCCAGCTGCAGGTCCTGTTGGAACTGCGGAACATCTCCCGGGCAGCCGAGAGGCTCCAGCTCAGCCAGCCGGCCACCAGCGCCGCGATGGCCAGGCTCCGGCGCCATTTCGACGACGAACTCCTGGTGCGGAACGGCCGCACCTATGACCTCACGCCCTTCGCACAGTCCCTGGTCCCGCTGGTTGATGAAGCCATGCTTCACATCCAGCGGGCCACGCGCGTGCGGTCCGGCTTCGACGCCGCCACGAGCGAGCGGGAGTTCATTATCGCCGCCTCGGACTACGCGGCGGCCCTGATCGTGGGGCCGCTGCGGGGGATCCTGCGCGAGGAGGCCCCCGGAGTGTCGGTGGATTTCGTTCCCACCGCCAAGTCCGGGATCCAGGGCCAGATGGCCGACTACTCAAAAATCGACCTGCTCGTCGGGCCCACGGGGTACCAGATGCAGGGAGCAAGCAAGCAGCTGTTCCGGGACAGCTTTGTTGCTGTGGCTGACACCGGAAATCCCCTGCTCCAGCAGCCCCGGCTCACTGTGGAGGACCTGGCCACCGTTCCCCACGCCGTCGGCTATTTCGGCGAGGGGATCAGCACCCCGGCGGACAAGCTGTTCGAATCGCGAGGTATTCAGCGCCGCGTGGCGGCTGTGGTGGCCGGGTTCCTGTCCCTGCCGCTCCTGGTGGAAGGGACAGACCTCGTGGCGCTCGTCCCCGGGATGCTGGCAGCACGGGCCCAGCGCGGCGCGGATATCGTTGTGCTGGCGTTCTCCGAAGACGCTGAAGCGTCCCTCGTGGAAGCGATGTACTGGCACCCGTCCCAGGCGGAGGACCCCGCCAGCGTCTGGCTGCGTTCCGTGGTCCAGCGGGCCTGTTCGCGGCTGCACGAACTCTTCCCCATCACCGCCCACCCGGTAACTATCCACGCGGCAGATACCACCTAGAACCAAAGCGCCGTTCCCGATCCGGACCATCCCTGCGAAAGTCGAAGAAACGCACTTCGAAAGGGATCCCCCATGCCTGTCTCCAGCCTGCGCCTGGCCGGCAAAACCGCCGTCATCACCGGAACGGCCAGCGGCCAAGGCAGGGCGGCGGCGCTCGCCTTCGCCGAGGCGGGCGCCGTGGTGGTGGGCTGTGACATGGACGACGACGGCGCCGCGGCCACCGTCCGCCAGGTCACCGCAGCCGGGGGCCGGATCAGCAGCAGCCGGGTCGACCTCACGGACGAGGCCGCTGTGGCGGCATGGGCGCAGGACGTAGCCGCAAACCACGGCCAGGTGCACATCCTGTATGCCAACGCGGCGGTCACCCGCTTCGCCCCGGTGGAGCAGCTCACGTTTGCCGACTGGAAGTGGAATGTCGAACACGAGATGGACGTGGTGTTCCTGCCGGTCAAATACTTCTGGCCACAACTGATCCAGGTGCGGGACGCCGCCATCGTGTTGGTGGGATCCACGGCAGGAGTTACCGGTTCCATGACCAACGGCCGGCTGGCCCACACCGCCACGAAAGGGGCCGTGGTGGCAATGACCAGGCAGCTCGCGGCCGAAGGGGCTCCGCATGGACTCCGCGTCAATACTGTCAGCCCCGGAATGATCCGCACCGCAGCGACCGAGGGCAACCTCCTGGCCGCCGACCACCCCATGCGGTCCATCGCCGGCAGCATCCCGTTGGGCCGGATCGGCACGCCGGAAGAAGTGGCCAAATGCGCGCTGTTCCTGGCCTCCGACGAAGCGTCATACGTGACGGGCGCCAACCTGATGGTCGACGGCGGCTGGTCGGCCGTGCTGCCGGGCTAGTTGGAATCGTGCACCGCGTCAGCGCATGGCGTCGGAGACAGACTTTGCTCCGCCGTGGCCCGACTGGCCGCCGTCCACCGGGATCTCGGCACCGGTCACGAAGGACGAGAGCGGGCTGAGGAGGAACAGCACGACGCCGGCCACTTCCTCCACGCTTCCAGTGCGGCCCAGCGGGGTCTCGGCCAGGGTGGCCTGCCTGAATTCGGGCTTAGCGCTCGCCGTCATGGGCGTTTCGATGAAGCCCGGATGGACAGTATTAACCCTTATCCCCCGGGGGCCGAGTTCCATGGCGGCCACCTGGGAAAGGCCCCGCAGTGCCCACTTGCTGGCGGTGTAGGCCACGGGGTAGTGCGCGTTGAGGCCTGCGACGGAACCGACATTGACGATGGATGCGGCACTGCCCATCAGCGGTGCGAGGGCCTGGATCCCCAGCAGGCTTCCGGCGACATTGACTTCATAGACGCGCTGCAGGTCAGCCACGGAGGCATCCAGCAACCGGCTCCGCTGGGTGATGCCTGCATTGTTGACCAACCCGTCCACCTGCCACCCCTTGGTCTGAATCCAGTGCGCGAGATCGGACCAGCCGGAGGCATCGCAGACGTCCAGTTGGCGGTACACCAGCGCACCGGCCGAAGACGATGACACGGCGGCCAGCCCGGCTGGCATGTCCACTGCGAGGTCTGTGGCAATGACGCGGGCCCCGGCCTCCACCAGCATGCGCGCTTCGGCAGCGCCCTGGCCCTGGCCAGCGCCGGTGACCACCACGGTCCGGCCATCGAGCTGAAGGGAGACCACCCTACGTCCCGGAAGGAACCGTAGAGGCCACCCGGTTGCGCGGACGCTGTCGGGCACGCACGCGGGTCCCAGCGTTGCGGCGTTCACCAACCGTATTCACGATTGTCCCGATGCCTTCCACCGTCATGCGGACCACGTCTCCCGTCTTCAGCGGCGGGGGAGTCTTCGCGCCGTTCCGTCCCCAGAGCTCCGCGAGGCAACCGCTGCCGCAGGTGCCGGAGCCCAGCACATCGCCGGGCCGGACCACGGAGTCTTGCGAGGCGTAGGCGACGAGCTCGGCGAACGGCCAGCCCATGTTGGACAGCAGGTCCTGGCCGATGGCTTTCCCGTTGACTTCCACGGCCATGGAGATCGGCAGGAACCCCTCGGCGTCGTGCAGGTCCTCGAACTCATCCGCGGTGACAATCCAGGGCCCCAGGGTATTGGCGAAATCCTTTCCCTTGCACGGGCCGAGACTGACCTTCATCTCCCGGCGCTGCAGGTCCCGCGCCGACCAGTCGTTGAGAACGGTGTAGCCGAGGATGTGCCGGTGCGCCTCCGCTGCAGTCAGGTTCCGGCCGTCGCTTCCGGGGACGCGCCCGACGACGGCGGCGACTTCGGTTTCAAAGTCCAGATCCTCGCAGCCCGCCGGAATACCAATCACCTCACCGGTGCCGGTCACCGTATGCGGGTTGGTGAAGTAAAAGGTGGGCGCCTCGTACCATTCGGGCACCACGCCGGCCACGCCGTCGATGCTCTTCCGTACGCCTTCGACGTGTTCCTCGAATGCGACAAAATCCCGAATGGTGGCGGGCGCCAGTGGGGCGAGCAGCTGCACGTCCGCCAGCGGAACGGCCGGGCCAGACCCGATGATCCGCCGGGCCAAACCCAGCGTCTCTTCGAGCCCGGCATCCAAAAGGGTCTGGGCACTCTGGCCTGCGGGCAGCGCGTAGCAGTTACCGCCGTCGACGAAGCCGGACTGCGTCCCGCCGTCGTGGTTCCAGCGAGCAATCTTGACCATGAAAGGGTTCCTTAGGCTGTGCGGCGGGCAGTGAGGATGGAAGCGGGCGTGATGCCCAGGGCAGCGGCGTTGCCGGCCAGCACCCTGGCCTCGTCCTCGGCGGAAAGCTGTGCCTCGATGACCTCGGCCACGGGGCGGTCGGAGCCCATGTCGAACGGGTAGTCGGTACCGACCAGCACCTGCCCCGGGCCAGCGGCGGCCACGAGCGCCCGCAGTTCAGCCGGGCTGTGGACCAGGGAGTCGAAGAACAGCTTCTTCACATACGACGACGGCGGCTGGGCGCAGCCGTGTGCCTCCGGCCGGACCCGCCAGGCGTGATCGGAGCGGCCAAGGCTGGTGGGCAGGTAGCCGCCGCCGTGCGCGGCCAGAACCCTCAGGTCCGGGTGCCGGTCCAGGACACCGCTGAAGATCAGGTGGGACAGGGCCACCGCATTTTCCGCGGGCTGGGAGACGGTGTTGGCGAGGTAGAAGCGGTCCAGCCGCTCGTCCAGCGAGCATCCGAAGGGGTGCAGGAAGACCAGGGCACCAAGCTCCTCGGCCCGGCTCCAGAACGGTTCCAGCCTGGGGTCGGAGAGCTCAACGGTGCTGCGCTCCGGGTCGGTGGGGGTGGCGGCGAACGAGCCGATTTCCACGCCGAGCAACCCGCACTCCAGCATGGCGTGTTCCAGGGCTTCGACCATCAAGGAAGGGTGCTGCAGCGGGACCAGGCCCAGGCCGTTCAGCCGTTCCGGGGCGCGGTCCACGAACTCCCGCACCGCCTGGTTGGCGGCCTTGGCAACCTGCAGGGCCAGTTCTTCCGCGGCGAAATAGTAGAAGTGCGACGGCGACGGCGAGACGAGCTGCACGTCCACGCCTTGGGCGTCCATGTCCGCAAGACGGCGGTCCAGGTCCGTCAGTTGCGGCCAGCGCTCCTTGATCATTTTTCCCGAAGCGGCCATCGACGCTGGTCCGTTGCGCCGGACTTCCAGAGCCTGTTGAGCGCCGAAGCCCTCGGGATCAGCTTCGGCCACCAATTGCTGCAGGGCCGGAAGCAGGATGTGGGCGTGAACGTCCACGGTCGGTTTTTCAGCAGGGCCGGTGCTCATACGGGCTCACTGACCAAGCTGGAAACTGAATGCATGAGGCCCGGCACGTTGGCGTCCCGGACGCCGTCGAGCATCCACTGGCCCAGCTGGACGGAGGCGTCGACCACTGCTTTTGCCCGGTCCAGTCGGCGGTCGGTGAACTCTTTCCAGAGTGTCTCGGTGATGTCGTCGGCGCCTATCAGGAGATCGGCCAGCACGGCTGCGTCTTCCATTGCCATGGCAGCACCTTGCGCGATGGTTGGCGGGCAGCTGTGGGCGGCGTCGCCGATGATGACGGTGCGGCCGCGGTTCCACGGCCCGTCCACCAGGTGGGTAGTGAACCAGGTGTAGTTGATACGGGCGCTCTGGTCCAGGTTGGCGCGGATCTCATTCCATGGGCCGCCGTAGGCAGCGGCGAGGTCGGCCATAATGCGGGGGCCGTCCTCGTGTTTGCGCTCCTGGGCCCTTTCCACAAGGTAGGCATAGATGGTGTCAGGGCCGGTGGGGCAGTAGCCGGCGATAAAGCAAGGCCCGCCGTACGTCAGGTCGGTGCGGACCACGTCCTGCGGCCGTTCCACGAACGCGCGCCAGATGCCCATGCCCGTGGACCGGGGTTCACTATCGATGCCGATGGCCTTGCGGACAGCTGAGTGCAGGCCGTCGGCGCCGATCAGGAGGTCGTAGCGGGCGGTGCCGCCGTCGGCGGTGCTCACGGTGACGGAACCGCCGTCGTCCGTTATTTCGGTGACCGTCTTGCCGTAGCTGATCCGTGCGCCCGCCTGCCCGGCACGCTCGCGGAGGATGGCGGTGAGGTCGGGGCGGTACATGCCCAGGGTGGCTGGGAGGTCGTCACCGCCGGTCCGCATGTCATCCAACACGGCGATGACGGTGCCGGCGGGGTCCGGGGCGCGCAGGCCGAGGGTGCTGAACGCGTAGCCCTTCGCCTCGATTTGCTCCCAGACGCCCAGCTGGCGGAGGATCCGCAGGGCGTTCCCCTGCAATGTGATTCCAGAGCCAAGGGTTTGCGGGGCGTCGGCCTTCTCCAGGATTTCAACCTGGATTCCCGCGTCGGCCAGCAGGATGGCGGCGGTCAGTCCCGCGGCTCCCGCCCCGACGATTCCGACGTTCTGTACTGCTGCCATCGCTGACTCCTTTGTATTGACGGCGTGACTGATGATGGTTGTGGTGCTGTTGTATCTATCTTGCCGCTGGCGATTACCGGACGGTTATTACCGGAGGGCGATCGGGTTGACGGGCGATCCGACGGCGCCGGTAATGGGCAGGGGCGCCGCGGTGAGCAGGAAGTCGTACCTGCCGTCTGCCGCGCAAGCCTCCGCGAGGCCGTCCGGATCCCACATTTCGCCGAGGAACAGCCCGAGGTTGGGGATGGCGATCTGGTGGAGGGGCTGGAAGGCGCCGTCGAACTCGTTGGGCCGGACCTCGAAACCCCAGGTGTCCGTGGCGATCCCCGCGATTTCACTGCGGTGAAGCCAGGGTGCGGTGCTGAAGGACAGCCCCGGGGCCGAGCCGCCGGCGTAGTCGCCCCAGCCGTCGCGGCGCACCCGGGTGTGCTGTCCGGTGCGGATCACCAGGATGTCGCCCCGGCCAACCTTTGAGCTGGGGCCCTGCAGGTCGATGGTCCGCTGGAGGTGTTCGGGGGTGATGGCGAAACCGTCCGGCAGCTCGCCGTCGTTCCTTCCCAGGTCGGGTCCGAGCGCGCGGCCGACGTCCAGCAGGACGCCGCGGGTGACGATCTTGGCCGCGGCGGTTTCGATGCCGGTGACCAGGTCGCCTTCGGAGGTGACCACGTCCCCTGCGGCACGGCCGTTCCAGGCCTTGCCCTGGTCGAAGATGTGGCCGAGGCCGTCCCACTGGGTGGAGCACTGCAGCGGCATGGCAATGACGTCGTCCGCGCCGCCGAAGCCGTGCGGGAAGCCCTGGTTGCCGCGTTCGGCGTCCACGCCGGTGTCGGTCATGGTGTGGACAGGGTTGGTGCGTCGCCGCCAGCCTTTCTGCGGCCCGTTGGTGTCGAACGGCTGGGACAGCGAGAAGGCCTCGCCCGTCGTTACCAGGGCTGCGGCTTCAATGCGCTTGTCCGCGTCGATGAAGTTCAGGGTCCCAAGGACGTCGTCCTGGCCCCAGCGGCCCCAGTTGTTGTGGGATTCGGCCATGGCGCGGATGCTGCCGAGCGGATCGTCACGCCGGATGACCGGGGAAGCGGTGGCTGATTCGCCGGTGCCGGTGGTGATGGGTGCTGTGTCCTGGCTGGTCACTGCTGGCTGCCTTCAGTGACAACTTCGTCCTTGCAGTGGATGAGCTGGGTGCCCAGACCCGTAATGGTGCCCTCCATGACGTCGCCGTCCTGGAGCAGCCTGCCCCAGTGCTGGCCGTTGCCGGCGGGGCTTCCGCTGAGCACCAGGTCTCCCGGGCGCAGCGGCATGATCTGGGAGGCCTCGCTGATCAGCTTGGCGACACCGAAGATCATGTCTGAGGTGGACTCGTCCTGCATGGCCTTGCCGTTGAGCTTCAGCGTGACCTGGACGTCCTGCGGGTCGCCGAAGAACTTGGCGGGTACCAGCAGCGGTCCGGTGGGCAGGAAGCCGGGGGCGTTCTTGGCGCGGTACCAGTCCGAGCCGATCGCCGGCATGTCCTTGCGGAACACGTACTCACGGGTGGTGATGTCGTTGACCATGGTGTAGCCGAAGACGTAGTCCAGGGCTTCCTCGGGGGTGACCCGGAACGCCGTCCTGCCGATCACCGCGGCCAGTTCAAGTTCCCAGTCGTGGGACTTGGAATAGGCAGGCAGGGTGAGGTCGTCCGTGGCGGACGCGATCGCCGTCGGGAGCCCGATGAAGAAGTACGGCGTTCCCTGGCCCGCGCGCTTGTCCATCATCGCGGCGGTCCGGTCCCGGACTTCGTCCTCGTCCTCGCCGGGTTCGCGGTGGGCTGCAGCGAGGTCGATGACGTGCTTGCGGTAGTTGGCGCCGGTCTGAAGGACCTGGACAGGCTCTACCGGGGCGAGGACCTCGATGTCGGCCATCGCCAGGCCGGTGTCCTCGCCGGCCGATGCGGCGATGGCGTCCAGCTGGTTTTCGGTGGTGTCCCAGTGCTCGATTAGGGCGTTGATCTCCCCATCCAGCGGCAGGACGCGGTCGCCGACCAGCAGGCCCGCGCGGGCCTTGCTGTCACCGGTCTCCTGGAACCGGATGAGTGCATATTGTGTTTCGGCCATGGTGTCCTAGCCCCGTCCCTGCTTGGCGTAGGGGTTCAGGAGGGCTTCCTTCATTTCGGGGGAGGCGCCTTCTTCGGTGGCGGTGAAGCCTTCGGCGGGAGGGAAGGATTCGGTCATGGAGTGCGGCATGGCGCCGTTCTTGTAGAAGTTGTTGGAGCCTTCGGAGGGCTTCCAGGTGTTGGCTTCCCAGTCCGGGACGTAGTTGCGGTATCCGCCGGAGTTGAGTTCGACGCGCAGGCCTGACGGGTCGCGGAAGTAGAGGAAGTTTTGCTCGCCCACGCCGTGGATGGAGGGGCCGTATTCCATGGCGGTGCCGTTTTCCATCATGACGTCGGCGGTGCGGAGCAGGTCTTCGGTGGCGTCCACCCAGAAGGCGATGTGGTTGACGCGTCCGGCGCGGCTGGAGGTGTCCAGGACCACGCCCAGGTCGTGGGACTTTTCGTTGGTCGTGAGCACGGAGAAGACGGTGATGGGTGCCTCGTCCAGGTCCACGAAGGCCATGACGCGGAAGCCCAGGGCCTCGTTGTACCACTTGGCGAAGCCTCGGACATCGGAGGAGGCCACGGTGACGTGGTCCAGGAAGCGGGGCGCTGCGGCGTGGCTGCTGCGGCGCTCCGGCCGGTCCGGGTAGGTGGATTCAAAACCGGGCTCAGCCACGAACTTCTCAACGTCGAAGAAGAGGCGCATGGGGTGGCCATAGGGGCCGGTGAATTCGTAGGCCTTTCCGTAGCCGTGGCCGCCGGCGGTCCAGCTCCCCTGGACACCGGTTGCTTCGACGCGCTGGGCTGCGGCTTCCAGGGCAGCCTGGGAGTTGGCGCGCCAGGCCATCCGGCCCAGGGAAGCTTCCGGACCTTCGGTGAGGACCAGGCTGTAGCGGTAGTAGTCACCCCAGCAGCGCAGGTAGACGTTGCCGTCCACCCGGTCGATGATGCGCATGCCGAACTTTTCCTCGTAGAACCGTGCCGAGGCTTCGACGTCAGGGGTGGTGATCTCGAGGTGGGCAAGATGGGAGAGGGGAGTTTCCACGTTGAATTCCTTCTAAGTACTGATTGCCGTGAGTGGGTCGCTGCAGGTCTAGTAACCAGACTGAGGCAAAAGAAGTATTCGGTGAAGAGGCGTTTACTGATGCCACCTATTTGTATGGCAGATACCTGGCCTGAGTGCAGGCCCAACGTAACGAGCTGTCCGATCAGCGTCCGGCCACCGTGCAGCCGAGGGAAAGGAACGACGATGTTCACCCTGCAAATTAGCTATCCGGTCCGGGATTCCGATGCCTTTAAGAACGTCTTTGACAGCGATCCCGCAGGCCGCGCTGACAGGTTCCTATCGGTCCCTGATCCCCATCATCGCCATTACGGTGCGGGCTGCTCGGCCGATCCCGAATCCGAGGACACCTCGGGCTGCGGGGTCGGTTCGGTTGCGGGGGCGGGCTCCGGGCTCTGGCCGGTTTCGGGGGCGACGTCCGCTGGCGTGCTGTCGCTTGGTGCGCCGGCTCCCGGCACTGCGGTTCCGGCCGAGCCGCTGTCCGCGCCACTGGGGCTACCGTCCGTGGTCTGGCCATCTACTTTGTTGGCGCCTTCCTCGACCTTCGCAGGCAATTGCTCAACTTGCCCAGGTCCTTCCTTCACGTCCTTGGTGGATGCGTCCGTTTTGTCCGGGGCAGTCGGGGTGCCGCTCAGTGCTGTGCCCAGCGTCGTCGTGGGTCCGGTCGCACCGCCCTCGATGCTCGACGCCGACGAGACAAGGCTGGAGATGGGCTTGTTGGTTCCGAATTCGACCGCAGTGACACCGACCATCGCGATAACGAATGCGGCAGCGCTGACTGCCCCGATCTTGATCCAGGTCTTTGGGGTGAACTGCCTCTTCAGCCGTTTGGCTCGAGGTTCGTCGCTCTCGGCCGGAGCGTTGGCGGCCAGTACTTCGCCGTCGTCAGCGGGCAGTCCGCCCCTGCGTCGCTTTGGGATTTTCGTCAATGCCACGTTGGCGGCCGAACTGAGTGTTCGGGCATAGAGAGCGGCGCCCACCGTGGCAACGATAGAACCGAGTGCGGCGCCGATAAGGGTCCCGGCTACGCCTAGAAAGGACCCCACCAAGGCAGAGGTCACCGCGGCCAACGCCGAGCCAATAGTCTGGGCGCCACTTAGCCCCAGGAGCTGTTTCGGCTTGTCTTCGATAGTCGAGTCTGCAGGCATCTTCAAACACATTTCAGTCAGATAATGTTACGAACTGATAACTTTACCTGCCCTGACTGGCTCCCGGCTGTCGCCGTAATAATTTGAGACGCTTCTCACGGTAGATGTTCGGCGCCACCCATGCCTCCGACGGCGGCTGGCCCGCGCTGTCCAGCACCTCACCAAAACGGAAGCGGACGACGGCGGGAAGTCCCCGCCGTCGTCCGGTAAACGATCAGACCTCGGCCGCAGCCCGTCGGGCCCGGACGGCTCGCACGAGCCCGCTGGACACGGCCGCTCCCACGAGGGCGAGGGCCGCGAGCACGAGGAACACGATGTGGTAACCGGCGGCTCCCGGATTTGCGTCGAGGATTGTCCCGTAGACGATGAAAGCGAACATCCCTGGTGCATAGCCGACCAGGCATGCGATTCCGAAAGCCGTGCCGCTGGTCTCCTCCGGAATCCCGACCTCGTCCATCGGCGCCCAGAACACACCCCGCATGGTGAAGACGATAAGCGAGAACAGCAGGGTCACGATCATCGCCGGGATCTGGCTGCCCGGATCGGCCGGGAGGAGCAGCAGCACCGCCACCACCGGGATCAGGCACAGGAACGCCAGCCGGATGTACCGGCTCGCACCCTTGACCACCTTGTCCGCGAGGACTCCGCCGATCGGGCCACCGATGATTTTCAGGCCGTACTGGTTGATGATGCCGTAGGCGCCGACCAGCGCGACAGGCAGCCCGTACACGTAGGTCAAATACGGGATGAAATAGGTGAGGCCGCAGTACACGACGTACACCATGAACACGGTGAAGCTCACCCACCACAGCTGCGGCTGCTTCGCGGCACGCCAGATTTCGCCGAGGCCGGCCTTCTGCTTCTTCGCCACGGGCTGCTCGCCCGCCGGCTCGCTTGTCTGATTGCTTGGCTGACTGCGAAGCAGCAGGAACAACAGCAYGCCGACGACGACGTCAATGATGGCGTAGAAGGCAATGGCCGCACGGAATCCGCCGGTACCCGAACCGAGCAGGACGAAAATTCCCAGCGCGGAGAACGCCACGGCAGTATCGACGACACCGCGACCGCCCTCGAGGAGGCCAAAGAGCCGCCCCTGTTCCTTCGAGCCGCCAAGCTGACGGATGCTCTTCAGCAACGCGGGCCAGACCAGGCAGTCCGAGCACACGGCGAGCAGCGCGAACAGGAGCAGGAGTGTGCTGAAGCCGGGGAACGTGCTGAGGAACAGTCCCAGCGCTCCGGTGCCCACGAGTCCGAGCGGGATGAGGATCCGCGTGGAGAAACGATCGGCGAGGTAGCCGCCGACGATGAAGAGCGCCGTCGCGACCATCGAGTTGACGCTCAGGAGGGTGCCGATCTCAGTGTGGCTGAGGCCCATTGCCTCCTGCATGGGGACGTAGAACGCGTCCTTGAGGTTGGCGAGCTTGTAGATGGTGCCGCCCGCCATGACGAGCAGAGCGAAGCGGATCCACTTGCTCCAGTCGACGCGGTTCGTAGACTTCCCGGGGGTCTGAGTCAATGTGGTCATCGTGCACCTGCCAGGGAGTTCGTTGTGTCGAGCTGTGCGACGGCGATGTCGCGCAGCGAGGCGAGCAGCTCCTTCACGTAGGCCACCTGGTGGTCGGCCCAGCCGGGTTCTGCAGCGAGCAGTTCATCCCGGGTCCATCCGGGCGGGATGCCGGTAGTGCTCAGATCGCGGTACGGGATGAAAGGGTCCGCGCCTTCGCCGGCGTGGCGGAAGGCGGGAGCGTAGTAAAGATTTTCCTGTTCGAGGGCCAGGGCGATGACCTGGGGCTCGTCCTCGCCGAGCATCAGGAGCTCGAAGAGCATCCGCGCACCGGGCAAGTCGTCCTCAGGGCTTCCCTGCAGCACACCGCGGTGACCGTAGCCGTCCCCCTCGGGAAGAACATGGACCCCTTTCAGGTGCACCTGCAGGATGTGCGGCGCGAGCGCGGAGAGGGCATCCATGGGACGTTCGCAGGCATTGATCATGTTCCCGAAATCGAACATGGCGTGCAGGCGCGGATGGGAGACCCGGCGGAGCAACTCGGCGATCTCGGTGGAGCGCAGTTCCTCGTGCTGCTCGAAGGAGAAGTGCAGATCGTGCGCGTCTGCGAGCACGGCGAGCCGGCGCAGGTCCTGCTCGATCAGTGTCATCACCTGCGAGAGCGTGCCCTCGAAGCGCGAGTAGACGCGGATGTGCCGGACGCCGAGGACCCCCGCGATGCGGACTACCTCGTCCACGTCCGCGCGCAGGGTGGTGCTGATTTCGAGGTGGATCCCCAGACTCAGGTGGCGCGCGCGGTCGGCGAACTCGCGAAGCCTGTTCTCGCTCATCCGGCCCAGGCTCCGCTCCTCGCCGTCGAGGAGGTGGATGCAGGCGCCGGCCAGGCCGTGCCGATGCGCGAAGTCGAGCACATCATCGGGCCCGTACCCGCCGTAGGTCAGGTTGCCAAGGAGGGCGTAGGCGTGGGCGAACAGAGGGGCGCGGTCGATCCGTTCGATCAGGGTCCGGGCCAGCTCGTCGGTCAGGCGGGGCAGGGACTCGATCTCCTCTTGGTTGAGGCGGGATCTTAGGAGCGCCTGAAATTGGGCATCGGCAGGGGGCATCGTTGGCTCCTCGGGAGGCGGGTCAGGGGTGGTGGCGAATGTCACTCATCATTTGTACGCCGGTAATGGATCGCAAAAAAGGTCCATTAAGGCCACAGTTGTTAAGTCCATTCAGGAACCTGGGGCGATGCGCTCCCATCGGTTCCACGCGGCGGCCATCCTGCCGACAGCCTGCGGCATGTGCTCCTCCGCGGTGCCTGCGAACCCGATCAGCAGCGCCGGGGGGAGCTGCCGGGTGAGTCGGTACTCGCCGAGGGGGTAGGTGTACACCCGGCCCGCGGCCAGTCCCCTGGCTACCTCGATATCGTCGACCGGTTCACGGAGCCAACCCATGACGTGCAGGCCAGCGTCTACCGGGGCGGCTTCAATCCTGTGGCTCAACCGGTGATCGATCGCTTCGAGCAAGGCGTCCTGCCGTGCCGCGTAGAGACGCCGGGTGCGGCGAAGGTGGGCGTGCAGATGCCCTTCCGACAGGAAGTCCGTGAGGGCMATCTGGAGCACCATCGCGGGCGGGCGCCCAATGACCGATGATGCGGATGCGAACGGCTTCACCAGGTCCTCCGGCAGCACGCAGTATCCGAGGCGGATCGACGGCGCGAGCACCTTGCTGAAGGAGCCCACAGTGATCACCTGCCTGCTCAAATCGAGCCCGAACAGGGTTGGGAGGAATTTCCCGCGGTAGCGCAGCTCGCTGTCGCAGTCGTCCTCGACGATCCAGCTCCCGTTTCGTTGCGCCCACGCGATCCACTCCGCCCTTCGCCCCGGGCTCATCGCAATGCCGAGCGGATGCTGCCGCGCGGGGGTCAGACAGGCCAGGCGTGCCGGAGCCGCGTCGTCGTCCGGGAGGACTGCTCCCTCGTCGTCGACGGGGACGCCTCGGACAGGACAGCCCTGGGACTGGAAGGCGAGCCGTCCGGAGATGTGCCCCGGGTCCTCGACGACGACGGGGTCGCCGGCGTCGAGCAGGAGAACCGCCAGCACGTTGAAGGCCTGCTGCGCACCGGAGGTGACGACCACCTGGTCCGCCGTGCACCCCAGGGCTCTCACGTCGTTGACGTATTCCGCGATCGCTTCCCGCAGTGGGCGGTAGCCGTGGGGATCGCTGTACCCGATCGCAAGCGGATCGGTGCGCCCGGCATGGCGCCCCAACAGGCGCTTCCAGGTCGCCGCGGGGAAAGCCGAGGACGCAACCTGGCTGGCAACGAACGATTCGGTCTCTGCCGGCGCCCACGTGTGCGGCGCCTCGCTGAACAGGTCGGTGCCCCGCGAAGAGGTGGCGGCTCCGCGTTCGGACAGCGGCGGCCGGGACATCGGCCTGTGCGGGGCGGCATCGCTCCACAGGGTGTCGACGTACGTGCCGTCACCCGCACGTGAGCGCAGGAAGCCCTCAGCAGTGAGTTGCTCGAACGCAGACACGACAGTGATCCGCGATACTCCCAGCTCGGTGACGAGCGTGCGGGTCGAGGGCAAGCGGGTTCCGCTCGGCATTGAACCCGTCAGGATCTGGGTGCGCAACTGCGCATACAGCTGCTGGTGCAAAGGCTCAGCCGCTGCGCGGTCGAGCTCAAGTCCGGCCAGCAGTCGGCCGCCAGCGCTCTTCATCCCGCGAACCGCGGAGCTGATTTCACCATGGCCCCATTTTACGGGCCCGATTCCAGCTGCCGTCGGTCCGGACGTTGCGCCAGATGGCGGGATCGTTGGACAGGCCGCGGTTCCCGGCGGCATATCCGAGCCACCCGGACGGGCGGGTGCCTAAACCAGCGGCCACGGGTAGCGCATGCCGGTGCGGTCAACCGGCAGGACCCGTGCGTGCAGCAGGCGCTGGACGCGGCGCTGCAGGGCGGTGACCTCGTCGTCGTCGAGGAGCTCGGCCACCTCGGGAGGAGCGGCCTCGGCGAGCGGGGCGATGTCCTCGAGCAGGGCATCGGGGATGGGGTCGCCGGCGAAGTCCCAGATCACGGTGCGGAGTTTGAAACTCGCGGAGAAGCAGAGCCCGTGGTCGATGCCCCAGACCCGTCCGTCGTCGCCGCGCAGCACGTGCCCGCTTTTGCGGTCCGTGTTGTTGGCGACGTAATCGAACAGGGCGATGCGGGCCAGGTCGCGGTGCGTCTCTGGGGCGTCTTCGAACAGCGTGAAGTAGTGCTCGCCGAAGTCGCACTCGATGAACCACTGCAGCGACCCGACCCCCAACGGGGCTTCCTCGCGGATCACGGTCGGCGGCACGAGGCCCCACGACAGGGACTCGCTGAGCAGGTAGGCGGCGCGTTCGCGCTTGTAGAGTCCGGGCTCGAAATCGGACAACGGCCGTTCGCCGGCCTCCGGCTTGTAGACCGCGTACCCCTCGTCTTCGCCGCAGGAGACCTGGACCAGGAACGTCTCGTTGCTGCTGCGCGGGATGCGCCCGAGCAACTCGACGCGGCCCTCGGCGAGCAGGGTCAGCTCCCGGCCGGACACCGGCTGCCCCAATTCATGACGCCCTCAGCCCGCTGAGCGGTTCCGACGTCGAATTCACCATCAACACGGCCGGGTCCTGCCCCTCCACAAACGAGATGGCCGACACCGAGCCCGGGCTGATAACGATCCTTTGGAAAAGGTCCAGCGGCGTCCCCAGAGCGTGGGCGACGGCGGCCTTGATGGGATCGGCGTGGGAGAAGCAGACCACTACACCCCCGGCGTGGGCCGCGCACAGGGGCTCTAGTGCTCCGATGATCCGCGCCTGCATCTCCAGAAAGCTCTCACCGTTCGGGAAACGGAAGGCGGATGGGCTGTGCTGCACGGTCTGCCACTCGGGCAGGGCCGCCAGGTCCGCGATCGCGGCACCGGTCCATTCGCCGAAATCGCACTCCAGCAGCCCGTCGTCGTGCGCCACCGCCAGTCCCGTGCGGGCCGCCGTCGGCTCTGCCGTTTCGCAGGCGCGCTCCAGCGGGGAGGAATAGAGGGCGTCGACGGACAAGCCCGCGAGCCGTTCTGCGACCCGTTCCGCCTGGGCCCGGCCCCGGTCGGACAGATGCAGTCCGGGGGCGTGCCCTGGGAGCACCATGCCCGTGGTCGGCGTTTCCCCGTGGCGCACCAGAAGCAGGAGCGTGCCCTGCCGCTCGGGTGAGGTCGCGGGGGCCGGAGGTGCCGGCGCGGTTGATGCAGTCATCAGCATTAAGCGTAGCGGCAGGGGTCCCCGCCCGAGCTTGCGAGGGTGGGGGAGCTGCAGAGCGGTATTCCGCACTTCACGCCAACGCGCAGGAATCTGCAAGAATCCCTCGATTCCCTGCACGGGAGAGGTCTACGGTGGAGGAGTGAGTGATCGCCCCGATATCTTCACTGTTGGTGAACTGCGTGCCGCCGGCCACGTCCACAAAGACCTGCGCCGCGAAATCCGCGACAACCTGCTCGCGGCCCTTGCTGCCGGTCTGGATCCCTGGCCCGGGATGTTCGGGTTCAGCCGGACCGTCCTGCCCCAGCTCGAGCGGGCCCTGCTCGCCGGCCACGACGTCGTCCTGCTCGGCGAACGCGGACAGGGCAAGACGCGGCTCCTGCGCACCCTGGCCGGGCTGCTGGACGAGTGGTCGCCGGTGATCGAGGACTCGGAACTGAACGAACACCCGTACGAACCCATCACGGAGCACTCCCGCGCCCTGGCCCTCACCGAGGGGGACCGGCTGCGGGTGGCGTGGAGGCACCGCTCGGAACGGTACGTCGAAAAACTCGCGACGCCGGACACCTCCGTCGCGGACCTGATCGGCGACGTCGACCCGATGCGGGTTGCCGAGGGACGCCGTCTCGGGGACCCGGAAACCATCCACTACGGCCTGGTCCCGCGCTCCAACCGCGGAATCATCGCCATCAACGAGCTGCCCGACCTGGCCGAGCGGATCCAGGTCTCGATGCTCAACGTGATGGAGGAACGCGACATCCAGATCCGCGGCTACGTGCTGCGGCTGCCGCTGGACGTCCTGGTGGTCGCGTCCGCCAACCCGGAGGACTACACGAACCGCGGGCGCATCATCACGCCCCTGCGGGACCGCTTCGGCGCCGAGATCCGCACCCACTACCCGATCGAGCTCGACGACGAGGTCGCCGTCATCCGGCAGGAGGGGCAGCTGGTGGCCGGCGTCCCGCCCGTCATCCTCGAGATTCTGGCCCGCTACACCCGGGCGCTGCGGCAGTCGCCGGCGGTGAACCAGACCTCCGGGGTTTCCGCCAGGTTCGCCATCGCCGGCGCCGAAACCGTCGCCGCGGCGGCCCTGCGCCGGGCCAGCGTGCGCGGCGAGGACGAGGCCGTCGCCCGGATCATCGACCTGGACGCCGCCGTGGACGTCCTCGCCGGAAAGATCGAGTTCGAATCCGGTGAGGAAGGCCGGGAACAGGACGTCCTGGACCACCTCCTGCGCATGGCCACCGCGGAAGCCGTCCGGGCCCACTTCCACGGCCTGGACATGGGCCCGCTCGTGGCCGCGCTCGACGGCCACGCCACGGTCACCACAGGGGAACTGGTCACCGCGCGGGAGTTCCTCCACAACCTCCCGTCCCTCAACGGATCCAGCCTCTATGACGACATCAGTGAGCGCCTGGGCGCGACAAACGACGGGCAGCGCGCCGCCGCCGTCGAACTTGCGCTGGAAGGGCTCTACCTCGCCCGGCGGATCTCCAAGGAGTCCGACGACGAGGAGACGATCTACGGGTAGGCAGCTTTACGGCTAAGGAGGCCTCATGACCGCTCACAACCGGTCCAGGTACGGCCGGTACACGGGAGGACCGGATCCGCTCGCCCCGCCGGTGGACCTGGCGGAGGCGCTGGACGCCGTCGCCGAGGACGTCATGGCCGGCTACTCGCCCCGGCACGCCCTCCGGGAATTCCTGCGCCGCGGCGGCCGGAACCGGGAAGGCCTCGACGACCTCGCCGGTCGTGTCCAGCAGCGGCGCAGTGAACTGCTGGGCCGGCACAACCTGGACGGCACCCTCAGCGAAGTCCAGAAGCTGCTTGAGACTGCGGTGCTGGAGGAGCGCAAACAACTAGCCCGCGACGCCATGATGGATAACACCGACCGCGCCTTCCGGGAGATGCAACTGCAGAACCTGCCGCGCTCCACGGCGGCGGCGGTCAACGAGCTCGCCTCCTATGACTGGCAGTCCAGCACCGCGCGGGAGGCCTACGAGCGGATCAAGGACCTGCTCGGCCGCGAACTCCTGGACCAGCGGTTCGCCGGTATGAAGGAGGCGCTCGAGGGCGCCACCGAGGAGGACCGCGCGGCCGTGGCCGAGATGCTGCAGGATCTCAACGGGCTCCTCGGCAAACACCGCCGCGGCGAGGACACCGACGCGGACTTCCAGGAATTCATGGCCAAACACAGCCAGTTCTTCCCGGAGAACCCGCAGTCGGTCGAGGAGCTGGTGGACGCGCTCGCCCAGCGCGCGGCCGCCGCGCAGCGGCTCCTGCAATCCATGTCCGCCGAGCAGCGCGAGGAGCTGATGCGGCTCTCCGCCCAGGCGTTCGGCTCGCCCGAGCTTATGGCACAGCTGGGCCAACTCGATTCCAACCTGCAGGCTTTGCGCCCCGGCGAGGACTGGACCGGCTCCGAACGCTTCGAGGGCGAGGAAGGACTCGGACTCGGCGACGGCACCGGCGTGMTCCAGGACATCGCCGAACTGGACGAGCTGGCCGAACAGCTCTCCCAGGCCTACAGCGGGTCACGCCTTGATGACCTGGACCTGGACGCCCTCGCCCGCCAGCTCGGACAGAATGCCGCCGTGTCGGCCCGCACCCTCGCGGAGATCGAGCGGGCCATGCAGGATGGCGGCTTCCTCCAGCGCGGCGCCGACGGTGATCTCCGGCTGTCCCCGCAGGCCATGCGGCGGCTCGGCAGGTCGCTGTTGCGGGACACCGCCAAGCAGCTCTCCGGCCGGCAGGGCCGCCGGGACACGCGGGTTGCCGGGGCGGCCGGGGAGCAGACCGGCTCCAGCCGCCAATGGGAGTTCGGCGACGCCGAGCCGTGGGACGTCACCCGCACCATCACCAACGCGATCCGCCGCACGATCGCCGACGGCGGTGACCCGGGCCGCGGACTGCGGCTCGCCGTGGGCGACATCGAAGTCACGGAGACGGAGGCGCGGACACAGGCCGCCGTCGTCCTGCTTGCGGACGTGTCCTTCTCGATGGCCGCCGAGGGACGCTGGGTGCCTATGAAACGCACCGCACTCGCCCTGCACCACCTCGTCTCAACCCGGTTCCGCGGCGACCGGCTGCAGCTGATCACGTTCGGCCGCTACGCGCAGACCATGGACATTGGCGAGCTCACGGCCCTGCCGGCCCTGCGGGAGCAGGGAACCAACCTGCACCACGGTCTGCTGCTGGCCGGCCGGTTCTTCCGCCAGCACCCCTCGATGCAGCCCGTCCTCCTCGTGGTGACCGACGGCGAACCCACCGCGCACCTGCTGGCCGACGGCGAGTCCTGGTTCTGCTGGCCGCCGGACCCGGAGACCATCCGCGTGACGGTCGCCGAACTGGACCGCCTGGCCCGTGCCGGCACGCAGGCGACGTTCTTCCGGCTCGGCGACGACCCTTCCCTGGAGCGGTTCATCCAGCGGATGGCCCGCCGCATCGACGGCCGCGTGGTGGCGCCCGAGGCCGGGGACCTGGGCGCGGCCGTGGTGGGCGAATACCTCCGCGCCCACTTCCGCGGACGCCCCTACGACGACGCCGACTGGGCCCAATAGACGCTGCTCAATAGACGACCGCACCGGGAGTGATGCACGTGACCACCATGCCTGCCGAGGGAGTCGGGTTCCGCTCCAAACGCGGACCCGTCCTCATTGCCCTGATGCTCTCCACCGGCCTGGTGGCGATCGACGCGACCGTGGTGGCGACAGCCGTGCCCGCGATCGTGCACGACATTGGCGGGTTCACGTCGTTCCCCTGGCTGTTCTCCGCCTATCTGCTGGCGCAGGCCGTGTCCGTCCCGGTCTACGCAAAGCTTTCCGACACCATCGGCCGCAAGCCGATCATGCTGATCGGAATCGGCCTGTTCTTGCTCGGCTCGATCCTGTGCGGAGCCGCCTGGAGCATGCCGGCCCTCATCGCCTTCCGCGTCGTGCAGGGCCTGGGCGCCGGCGCGGTCCAGCCGATGGCCATCACCATCGCCGGCGATATCTACACCCTGGCCGAGCGGGCAAAAGTGCAGGGCTACCTGGCGAGCGTGTGGGCTGTCTCCTCAGTGGTGGGCCCGACGCTCGGGGGAGTGTTTGCCTCGCTCGGGATCTGGCGCGGCATTTTCCTCGTGAACATCCCTCTCTGCCTGGTGGCCGGATGGATGCTGGTCCGGTCGTTCCACGAGAACATCGAGCCCGTGAAGCACCGGGTCGACTATCTGGGCTCGGGGCTGCTCACTGTCTCGCTCACGCTGCTTATTCTCGGGGCCCTCGAGGGCGGCCAGGCCTGGGCCTGGGACTCCGGCATCAGCGACGCAGTGTTCGCCGGCGGTGCCCTCCTGTTCGTCGCGTTTATCCTTGTCGAACGGCGGGCGGCGGAGCCGGTCCTGCCTTCGTGGGTGGTGTCCCGGCGGCTGCTGGCGACGACGGCGTTGGTCGCTTTCGGCGTGGGAGCGGTCATGCTGGGCATCACATCGTACGTTCCGACGTTCCTCGTAGGAGCCCTCTCGACCTCCCCGATCGTGGCCGGGCTCGCCCTGGCGGCGCTGACCATCGGCTGGCCGATCAGTGCGTCCCAGTCAGGGCGCCTGTACCTGCGCATCGGGTTCCGGAACACTGCCCTGATCGGCATCACGGTCACCGTCATCGGCACGGGAGTCCTGGCCGTCACCGCCTCCGTCCCCAACGTTGCGCTCGTCGCCGTCAGCTGCTTCATCGTCGGGCTCGGACTCGGGCTGGTCGCGACACCGACCCTGATCGCCGCCCAGACGAGCGTCGAATGGAACGAGCGCGGCGTGGTCACCGGCACCAACCTTTTCGCCCGGTCGATCGGCAGCTCCATCGGCGTCGCCGTCTTCGGCGCGATAGCGAACGCTGTCTACGCCGGCACCCCGCACGGCGACACGGATCCCCACACAATCGTGGCGGCCTCATCCGCCGTGTTCCTGGCCGTCATGATCGCCGCCGTCCTCACCGTCGTCGCCGTCATCGGCATGCCCGCGACGAAACCCGTCAAGCAGACCCAGGCCGCCGCGCGAGGATCATCCAGCAGCGGATGACCGCGGTTCCGCTGTCACTTTTGGGGTCTTGCTGGGGCCTTCATCGCCGGATGCCGAGGGTGGCGATGAGATCTTCGTGCAATTCGAACCAGATGCGGTGGAAGGAGTCGCGGTCTGTGGCGGTGAGCCACGCCGGCTCCGTGGCTGCGTTTTCCACCGCCAGCTCGAGGCGTTCCGCGTATCCGCTGAACCGCGGCAACACAGCGGTCAGGCGGACTTCCAGACCGCTGAAGGACGCCAACGCCTGGGTGAAGGTTTGCTGTGTTGGCTCGTCGATCCCATCGTGCCGCTGACTTCCCTCGGCGAGCCAGCGGAGCTGGAGTTTGCTGCAGGCGGCCACGACTCCTGCGTTCAGTGGTGCAAACTTCGCGTGCACGGCGGTGACTGCTGCCTGGCCGCCCGCGCTGTCCAGCTCCTCGGCCAGGAGCCGTTCGTTTTCAGTCCTGCCGGCCACGGTCAGGGACCAGCCCCGGCTTCCGCCGAATGAGGAGCGCGACGCCCACCCGTTCGCGCCGGCGTCAATGAGGCGCCGTTCGACGTCGTGCGGATCCTGGCCAAACCGGGCGGCAACCGATTCAGTGTCAGCGAAGCCGAGCAGCCTCAGGGCGTGGAGGGTGAGGAGCATGGATGGCTGCTGCGGGCTCATGGGCCCGCTCCGGGACCTGCCGGTTTCGCGCGGACGGTTCCGTGGGTTCCGTCGACCACGAGCGTCGTTCCGTCCGTGATGCGGGTCAGGGCGCCGGCCACCCCCAGAACGGCGGGGATGCCCTGTTCGCGGGCCACAATGGCGGCGTGCGAGAGCATCCCGCCCGTTTCCGTGATGACGGCGGCGGCGATCCCGAACAGTGGCGTCCAGGCGGGGTCAGTGGTGCGGCAGACCAGGACGTCGCCGGGGGCCAGCGCGGAGAATTCGTCGACGCTGTGAACGGTCCGCGCGGTCCCGCAGGCGGTGCCCGGGCTGGCGCCGATGCCGGTGAGAACCGCGCCGGAGGGATCCCTGCCTTCTGCTCCGGCACTGGCCTCAGGGGTAAGTTCCACGTCAGCCCACCACGCCCGTCTCGGGCCTGCCGGACAGCCGATCCAGTCGCTGCTGCGCGGCCTGCGCCGAGCGGAGGCCCAGGCTCTGGGCAATCTGGGGCCAGGTCAGCCCCTCCGCCCGCGCCAGGAACAGGAGTGCCGTTTCCAGGCCATCCGTCTCTGCCCGCGCGGCTGGCACAAGGGTGAGGGCGGCCCGCACGTCCAGACCATCCACCGGCTCTCCGCGGTCTGTCCCGTTGGCCCGCCACAGGACGTGCTGGATGAGGTCACTCGCTGAAGGGGGCTGCCGCTCAACCAGCCAGGGCCGGTGCGGAAGTTCGGCGGCGCCCCGGTCCAGCAACATCCGCGTGGCCTCGCTTTGGCGCTGAGCCTCCGCAGCGTCGCCGCCCGGACGGGTCCCGTCGGTCTCGTTCATTCCAGACCCTCTTTCCTGTTGGTTCGGCGCCCCTCGACTCCACCAGCTTCTGGCATCAACATCCTGTTGTCAACAATCTGTTGATGCTTCGGGGGGAGGGCGAGTCGTTGAAGCGGCGCGGACAGGAACGCCACCCGGCCAACTGCCGGGTGGCGTTCCAAAGGGGGCTGTTTTGCCGTCGGTCCACGACCGGGCTGTTGCAGGAGGTTACTTTCCGGTGTTGCTGTTGCTGTTGCCGTGCTCGGTGGAGGCGACGGCGCCGGTCTGTTCGTTGAGCAGGACCTGGTCTTTGCGTTGTTTGTCGAAGTTGAACATGGCGTTCACCGATCCGGCGGTGGCGTCGGCGGAGGCGTCGCCGATCCGGCCGGTGCGCCAGTTGTCCTCGATGAAGCGCAGGATCGAGGCCTGGTCGGTCTGGGTGTGGTCCACGTAGTTCTTCTTCGCGTAGGGGGAAATGACTACCAGCGGCTGGCGCGGGCCGGGGCCGCAGCGGTCAGCGTAGCCGCCGGCCATCGGGACGCCGCTGGCTGCGGCGTGCTGGCACCAGGCGTCGTCGTCGGCGGTGTTGGAGGAGTTCTTTGCCTTGCCGGCGACGTGGTCGTACCAGCCGTCCGAGTCGTCGTAGGCAAGCACCACGGCAGTGTTGTCCCAGTTCCGGGATTTCTGGATCTGGTTCACGGTGCTGGTGATGAAGTTCTGCTCGTCGATCGGGTCAGAGTAGGCGGCGTGGCCGTCCTGGAACATTCCCGCTTTCAGGAAGGACACGGCGGGCATGTTGTCGGTGTTGACCACCTTGTTGAAAGCGGTGAGGTCGTACTGGTGGTTCGCCTGTCCGTTGTGGCCGATTTCCGCGTCGGACGCCGGTGCCAGGTGGTGCGGGTTGGCGGTGGAGGCGTAGTACTGGAACGGCTGGTGGTGCGGGGAGTAGTCAACCACGCTGGCGCCGGCGGCGTTCGTGTGGCTGGACAGGCACGACGCCGGGGAGTCCGCCGTCGCGGCGGTGGTCGGCGTGAAACCGCCCTGGAACCAGCCCCAGGACGTGCCCTTGGCGTTGAGCAGGTCGCCGATGTTCCTGCCGCTCATGCCGGCCAGGTTTCCGGTTTTGGCGTGGCTGCTGTTCGAGCAGTCGTCGTGGACAGGGTCCGGGTCGTTGATGACGGTGCCGACGCCGTTCGCATCCGGCAGGCTGACAGCACTGCTGCCGGCCGCCGGGGTGGCCACAGGTTGTCCTGCGGCGGTGTACTCGGTGGCCCCATGGGTCTGGCCGGATACCAGATTCAGCGCCCCGGGTGTGGAGGGTCCGAAGACAGTGCTGAAGTGGTTGTCGCTCATGGAGTAGTTCTGGGCGTAGTTCCAGATGCCGGTGACGGTGTTGCCGTCGTAGTAGTCCATGGTGAGGCCGGGGCGGCCGTACTGGTTGGTGCCGCAGGCGTCGCGGCTGGTGAACTCGACGAACTTGTCCATCGCCCCGCCGTTGTATGCCTTCTGCTCGGCGGTGTATCCGTGGTCCTGGTCGCAGGTGACGGCCTGCGCCGGTGAGAGCCGGGCAGGCTGCGCCGAGTTGGGGTTGTTCGGTGCCACGAGGCCGGCGGTGGCCAGAGTGTTGATGTCCTTGGGGGTGTTTTTCGCGGCGGTGAAGGAGGCCGTCGCGGTGCCGGTACCCTGCTGGGTTTCACCCGGGAGATTGGCAGCCTTGGGGTAGGTGGCGAAGTAGTGGTCGAAGGAGACGTTCTCCTGGAAGATCACCACCACGTGCTTGATTGGCGTCGCGGTACCGTTGTGGTTTTCGCCGGCGGAGGCCGGACCTGCGCCGATACCGAACATTCCGGCTGTCAGTGCCGAGGCGGCCAGGGCTGCCGCGCCCGTGGCGGCGACCCGCTTCCGGGTGAATCGTTGTGCTGGATGAGGCATGGGGGAGCCAATCGTTGGTGTTCAGGGATGCCGGCGGCTGATGGCAGGCATTCGTATGCTGCTTGGGTGACCGGCCTGCGTTACTTGGCCGGCGTGACCGTGGCCTCGTAGGTGAGGATTTCGGTGCCGTTGCCTTCCTCGCCGTTGTCGGGGGCCACCTTCATGGTGAGGTGCCCGCCGTCGGCCGTCATTTTGAACGGGTTGCGCGTGGCCACATGGCCTGCGGTGGACCACTGCTGGAAGGGGACATCGCGGATTACGCTGCGGGATTTGAGGTCGATCATCGCCATGCCGCCGAGTTCGTAGGTGGCGCCGGTGCCGCCGGCCGCCGGGGTCTGCGGGAGGTTGGTGATCCCGCTGCAGAGCATCCGGGAGTTGGGCACGTACTGGCAGTCCTGGTAGTCGATGAAGTAGTTCGGGTTCTGCCAGGTCGAGAGCTGCTTGCCCTGCAGATCCCGTTCGGCGAAGCGGCGCGAGCCCCAGGTGTTGCCGACCAGGTGGCCGGTCTGCTTGTCCATCACGATCCCACCGAAGTGGTCCTTCACCTCGAACTGCTTGTGCACGTCCAGGGTGGCCGCGTCGACCCGGTAGATGATGGCGCTGCTGTCCGGCCGGTACTGGGCCACGGGGATCCAGACGTTGGTGCCGTCGAAGTCGATGCCGCCGGGGTGGTACATGTCGCCCTCTCCCAGGACGATGTCCTTTTGCAGGGCGCCGGCCTTGTCCATGACGAACAGGTGGCCGACGCCCTTGCCGGGGGTGCGGTCGAAGCCGTTTTGCGGGGTCGGGAACTTCACGGTCGGTTCGATGATCTGAACGGCCGAGAGGAAGATGTGGTCCTGGCTGTAGGCGATTCCCTCCGTGTGATAGGTCGGGAAGTTCAGCTTCAGCTTGGACGTCTGCTGCCAGTTCGTGTTCCGGTCAACGCCGTTGAAGGCGTCGGCCAGGGCCGTGTTCCTGTCACCGTGGTTGCCGGCGCCGGTGGGGTTGTCTGCGGCTTGGGCGGCCGCGGTGATGCTGATTGCGGACGCGGCCAGGACGATTGCTGCGGCGGCCGTGAGGATGCCTCGGGTGTGAGTCGTGCTCATTCGGGAGCCTCTCAAAGGTTGGATCTCAACAAGAGATCGCAACGCTACTTCCCGGTAATTAATCCCCGATACGGGCAGGTGAACGGCAGATGGCCGGCAGCAGTCCGGCGGACCAGCTTCGTTTCACCACGGATCTGCTCCCCCCGTCGTTGGCTTGGACCCTTTCAGCCACTCAGGCGAGGACGGCGAGGCCCGCCAGGGTGCCGCCGTCGCCTTCGGCCAGCAGCCCGACGGCGGTGCCGGAGTTCGCGGGAAAGACCAGATCGGTGATGGTGGCCAGGCCGTCCTGCGCGAAGACCTCGACCGAGCAACGGTCCAGGAAGACCCGCAGTCTTAGCCGGCCGTCCTCCAAGGACACGGCAACGCGCTCCACCGACGGGAACGACTCGTGGAAGCCCACGTTGCCGGATTCGGTCCGGTCCAGGCTGAGCTCCGCCGTGCGGCAGTCGTAGGCCAGGACAGTGCGCGCTCCGGCTCCGGCGAGGCCGGCGGATTCCCCGCCCGCTTCGCTGCCGGTGTCCCCGCCGGCCCGGAGCACCAGACCTACCCTGCCGGCGGCGCCGGGCTCGAAGTCCGCATCGATGCGCAGCACATCACCAAAGGCCTCGGCCGGAAGCCAGGTCACCCCGTCCGCCAACGGCTGCCGGTCCAGCGCGAACACCTCGGTACCGTGGCTGTGGAACGGATCCACCGCCTCCTGCACCAGCACCGGGCGCCCGCCGCGGCACACCAGCCTGACCTCGCGGACCAGGGACATCGCGCTGCGCCAGCCGTCCGAAGGCGTTGAGGCGGCGTACTGCCAGTTGTTCATCCAGCCGATCATGAGCCGCCGTCCGTCCGGGACGTTGCTGAACGACACGGCCGCGTAGTAGTCCCGGCCCCAGTCGAGCCACCCGTAGTCGGCCATCCGGCTGTCGTCGGTCTGCACGCCGTCGGTGACGGTGGTTTCGGAACGGAACGTCACGCCGTCGAAGGTTCCGATGAAGTACTGGCCGCCCGAGCCGCCGGCGATGCCGCCGGGGCTCAGGTTGACCACCAGGACCCACCGGGTGTTGGAGGCGTCGCCGTCCACCGGCAGTTCGAACAGGTCCGGGCATTCCCACACCCCTTCCGTGGCGTTTGCCGGGCCGAAGGTGCTCAGGTACTCCCAGGTCAACAGGTCCGCCGACTTGTAGAGGACCACCTCATGGTGGACCGCCTCGACGGCGACCATCACCCAGTAGCTGCCGGCGGCGCCGGCGTGCCAAAAGACCTTGGGGTCGCGGAAGTCCGCGGAGGCGCGGTCCAGTACCGGGTTCCCGGCGTACTTGGTCCAGGTGGCGCCGTCGTCCGTGCTGTAGGCGAGGGACTGTGCCTGCCGTCCGGCGAGCGGTGATGCGGGCGAGTATGCGCTGGTGTAGATGGCCACGAGCGGGGGCACGCCTCCGACGCCGAAGCCGCTGGTGTTGTGGACATCGACCACCGCGGAGCCGGAAAAGATGGCCTCCTGCTCATCGCAGGCGATGGCCACGGGTTGTTCGTCCCAGTGCTGCAGGTCTGTGGAGGTGGCGTGGCCCCAGGACATGTTGCCCCACTCCTCGCCGTGCGGGTTGTGCTGGTAGAAGAGGTGGTAGGTGCCGTTGGCGTAGACCAGCCCGTTGGGGTCGTTGAGCCAGTTGCGCTCCGCTGAGTAGTGCCACTTTGGCCGGTACTGGCAGTCGAGTTCTGTGAGTGTTTTCATGAGGGTTCTTTGCAGGCTTTCGCGTGAGGAGGCTGGTCAGCCCTTGACGCCGCTGGAGGCGATGCTGTTGATGAAGGATCGCTGGAACGCGATGAACAGGACCACCACGGGAATGGTGATGAGGGACGCGTAAGCCATCACCTCGCCCCAGGAGACGTTGAGCTGGAAGAAGTACTGGATGCCGATCATCACCGGGCGGAGTTCTTCGGACTGGACCACCATGAGCGGCCACAGGTAGGAGTTCCAGGCGGGCAGGAAGGTCAGGATGGCCACGGTGGCGGTCGCCGGTCCCGCGAGCGGCATCACCACCTTGCGGTAGATGGTGAACCAGCCCGCGCCGTCGATCCGGGCGGCCTCGTCCAGTTCCTTCGGGATGGACTCGAAGTACTGGTGGAACAGGTAGATGGAGAACGCGTTGGCGATGAACGGGATGATCTGGACCTGGTAGGTGTCCAGCCAGCCCTTCGAGATCTCGAGGCTGAACCCGTTGAGCTCAAAGTACGGCAGCTGGTTGACCCACCACACCAGCGGCAGCGCCAGCGTTTGGAAGGGCACGATGAGGGTGGCGAGGATCGCGGTGAACACCACGCGCTTGCCGCGGACCTCCATCCGGGACAGGGCAAACGCGCAGAGGCTGTTGATGAAGATGCCGAGCACCACCGTGACCGCGGAAATGCCGATGGAGTTGACCAGGAAGCGGGCGGCCGGGACCCGGTCGAACACGGCCGCGTAGTTGTCCAGTGAAATGTTGCCGACCGGCAGGAACGCCGCCACCGAGGACATGTCGCCGAAGATCTGCTGGTCCGGCTTGAGCGAGGACACCATCATGAACACGATGGGGAAGGCGGCGACGGCGGCGAACAGGAGGCGGACGGCCGTGGTCGCGGCACTGCCGAGACCCCTGGAAATGAGTGTCTGTTTCACGTCAGTCCTTCTCTCGGGTCAGGTAGCGCTGCACTGCGGAGATCAGCAGCACGAGCACGAAGAACACGAGCGAGATGGCCGAGGCGTAGGAGGTCTCCTGCTGCTTGAAGCCGGAGCGCACCGCCTCGTAGATGATGGTGGTGGTGGAATCGAGGGGCCCGCCCTGGGTCATGACGCTGACCTGGTCGAAGAGCCCGAGCGCCTGGATGGTGATGGTCACCAGGACCAGGGTGCGGGTGTGGGTGAGGCCGGGCCAGGTCACGTAGCGGAACTGGTGCCAGCGGCTGGCCCCGTCGAGTTGGGCGGCCTCGTACAGTTCCCCGGAGATGCTTTGCAGGCCTGCGAGCCAGATGATCATGTGGAATCCTGCGGCCTGCCAGATGGACAGGGCGATGATGGCCGGCATGGCGGTGGCGGGATCGTTGAGCCAGTCCGGGCCGTTGATGAGGCCGAAACTGGCCGCCGACAGCAACTCATTGATCAGGCCGTCCTTGCGGTACATGAACATCCACAGCAGGGACACCACCACCATGGACGTCACCACGGGAAGGAAGTAGATGGTGCGGAAGAAGTTCACGCCGCGGAACTTCTTGTTGATCAGGAGGGCCATCGCCAGGGCGAGTCCGGACTGGACGGGCACCACCACGACGGCGAAGTAGCTGACGTTCAGCAGCGAGCGCCAGAACACGGGATCCGCGAAGAGCCGCGCGAAGTTGTCCGTGCCGACAAACTCGACGGGCCGCGGGGAAACAAGCCTGGCGTTCGTAAATGCCAGGCCGAAGCCCAGGATCGCCGGGAGGAAGACGAAGGCGAGCAGGAGGACCGCGGCCGGGGCGATCATGCCCCACCCGCTGATCTGTTCGCGCAGGTGGCGCGGCCGGCGGCGCGGTTTGCTGGGCGATGCGGCCGGGGCCGGATCCGCCAGACGGCGGCCGGGGGAGGGGAGTTGGGTGGTTGTCATGGTTTTCTCCGTCGACAGTCAGGGCCGGAGGTACTTTCGACGGCGGTTGCGCACCGCCGTCGAAAGTACCGTTTGGCAGCCGGCTAGTTCTTGTAGCCGCCGTTGGACTTGATATTGGCGTCGATGGCCTTGACCGACTTGTCCAGCGCCGTCTTGGGGTCGGCGCCGGCCAGGATGTCCTGGACAGCCTTGCCGTATTCGGTGGCGATGAAGGGATAGGCCGGGGTTTCGGGGCGCATCACCGCGTAGTTGCGGGAAAGTTCCATGAAGATCCGGTTTGTGCCGCCTTTGGCGAACGCGGGGATCAGGGCAGCGGCCTCGTCGGTGGCCGGGATGGTGCCCGTTGCCTTCGCCACCGCGGCCAGGTTTTCCGGCTTCAGCGAGTAGGACAGGTAGTCCATGGCTGCCGCGGAGTTGGTGCAGCCGCTGGTCACGCCCCACTGCCAGGAGGCGCCGCCGATCTTGGGGCCGTTCCCGAGGTCCACGGACGGCATGACCACGAGGTCCTTACCTACCGCTGCGCGTGCCTTGTCCGCGGCCCAGGAGCCGGTGTAGAGAAGGCCGCTCTTGTTGTTGAGGAAGTCCTGGGTGGAGTCCTTGCCGCTCTTCTTCGCCATGAAGCCCTGGTCGGCAAGGCCGCGGAACCACTGGGCCCATTCGACGGCCTTGTCGCCATTGAGGACGCCGTCTGCCGACTGGAATCCGTCGCGGTTAATCAGGTCCCCACCGAAGGACTGCAGGAACGGGGAGTAGGCGTAGGGCAGCCATTCGCCGGTTCCGGCGGTACCCATGTCCAGTGGGTATTCCCACTTGCCCAGGGCCTTGAGCTTGGTCAGGGCGTCCTGGAACTCGTCCTTGGTCCACGGCTTCTCGACCGTGGCGACGCGGACACCGGCTGCCTTGAGGTCGGAGGCACGTGCGAGCATCGCCAGTGCGACGTCGTAGGTGCCAACGGCGTAGGTCTCGCCCTCCCATTTGGCCACCGTGCTCGGCAAGTTCTTGGAAACATCCGCGTCGAGTTTCAGGGGTGTCAGGTACTTCGCCCAGGCCCAGTTGGGAACATTGGGGCCATCGATGTCAACAATGCAGGGGAGCTTCCCGGCGGCCGCGGCCGAGACCACGGAGTCGTTGTAGGAGTCCTGCGGGAACGCCTGGACCTTGATCTTGGCCTTGGCGCCGGCGCTCTTGTTGTAGGAATCGACGATGTTTTCAACCGCCTTGAGTTCTTCGGCGTTGCCCGCGTTGTGGGTCCACATGGTGATCTCATTGGAGCCGGCGGACGGGGCAGAGGCGCTGCCCTTGCCGCAGGCGCCCAGGGAGCCGACAAGTGCCACCGCAGCTACACTGGTGGCGAGGATCCGGGTGAATCGCTTGTTCATGATGGTCAATCTTTCTGCTGAATTTGGGCGTGGGAGATTGCCCCGGGTCCTTCGGGACGCGGCCGGTGCAACGGCTGCGTCCCTTCTTATTGCGGTCCCCCGGGCGGCGGAGCAGTGGAACGGTGGAACAGTGTGGTGATGCCGGCTTGGTGCCGGCAATCGGCTAACGTGGCGGCGGGCCGAGCGACCCCCGCTCAATCAGGGGGCAGTCCAGTTGCGTCTGGACTGCGGGTGCGCCGGGATTTTCGATGTCGTCCAGGAGCCGGTGGACCGCCCAACTGCCCATTTCGTAGTGGGGAAGGGCGACGGTGGTGAGCCCCGGCCACAGGGCGTCCGCGATGATTTCGAGATTGTCGATCCCCACAATGGACACGTCTTCCGGAATGCGCAGCCCCAATGCGGTGGCCGCCTGGTAGGCGCCCATGGCAACCCTGTCACTGAAGCAGAACAGGGCGGTGGGGCGGTCGGGCTGACCGAGCAGGCCCAGGGCGGCCTCGCGGCCTCCCGCGGTTTCGGGTTGGCCGATCACGAGGTGGCGGGGGTCGTGCTGCAGGCCGTGCCGCCGGAGAGCATTGAGGAAACCTTCCCTGCGGCCGTGCGTGGCTGGGATGTCGTCGATGTTGTTGAGCATCCCGATCCGGGTGTGGCCCGCTTGGATGATTGCTTCAACGGCCGTCTCGGCGGCGCCCACCTCGTCCGGGGTAACCGAGGAGATGGAACTGTCGCGAGTGACGGAATCCAGCAGCACGGTGGGAAGGCCCTCCAGTTCTGCGGGGACCTGCACGCTCTGGTGGTACATCCTGGCATAGACCACCCCGTCCACCTGATGCTGCCGCAGCATGTTGATTTCACGGGTTTCCAGCTCGCTGTCCAGGCCCGAGTTGACCACCATCACCACGTAGCCGCGGTCATAGGCTGCGTCCTGCGCCCCGCGGATCATGGCCCCTGCAAAGGGGGTGGTGGTGATTTCGTCACTGACCAGGCCAAGGATCTGGGAGCGCTGGTTGCGCAGGCCGCTGGCCATCTTGTTCGGGGCATACCCAAGATCCCTGGCCACGTCACGGACGAGTTGCTGCGTCGCTGCCTTCACCCGGAAGCTCGTGGCGTCGTTGAGGGCATGCGACACCGTGGTGACGGAGACCCCGGCGGCCTTGGCTACGTCGCGTATTCCCACTCTTGTCGTCATTGACTTCCCTTTGCAAAACGTTTTGTATCTGGTGTGAGACACGTTACACAAAACGTTTTGCACTTGTCAACGGGACGTCCGCCTTTACCTTGATCCCGGTCCCATGGCGAGCACTTCACGTCACGACACGGGCTCTGTCAGCCTGAAGGGGCCCCGGTTTCGTAGACTCGATGGGTTCGACAATGTCTCCGCTCCAGGGACAAGCCGCCACAGGAAGAGCCATCGATGAAGATTATCGTCCTAGTAAAGGAGGTCCCCGACACGTACGGGGACCGAAAACTGAACCTTGAAACCGGCCTCGCCGATCGAGGAGCAAGTGAGGCAGTCATTGATGAGATCGGTGAGCGGGCCCTGGAGTTGGCCCTGACGTACGCAGACTCGAACGAGGGCACTGAGGTCGCAATCCTTTCCCTCGCCCCGGAGAGTGCGACGGCAACCATCCGCAAGGGGCTTGCGATGGGCGCGGGAAGCGCCACCCACGTCGCTGATGAGGCGCTCCGGGGTGCGGATCTTGGACTTACCGCTGAAACCCTCGCCGCAGCGATCCGTCGCATGGGGTTTGACCTGGTGATCACCGGCAACGTCTCCACTGACGGATCCGGCGGCATGATTCCCGCGATGCTTGCAGAATTGCTTGACGTGCCGCATGCCACCGGCCTCAGCTCCGTCGAAATCGGCGACGGTGCGGTGTCTGGCTCCAGGGCCGTTGACTCCGGCGTGCAGAAGGTCTCGGCGAACCTGCCCGCGGTGATCTCCATTACCGAGGCACTTCCCGAGGCGCGCTTCCCGAACTTCAAAGGCATTATGGCCGCGAAGAAGAAGCCCCTTGAGGTCCTGACCCTGGCGGACCTCGGGGTCACGGCCGACAATCCGGAGGCGGCGCGTTCGATCATGCTGACCGTTGCGGAGAGGCCCCCGCGCGCGGCAGGCGTGAAGATCATCGACGAGGGTGATGCCGGCGAGAAGCTCGCTGAGTTCCTGATCGAAAACCGACTGGCCTAAGGATCAACGACATGACTGAATTCCCTCGTGACGCAATCCTCGTTGTCGTGGAAGCCCGGGCATCCGGTGAACTCGAGAAGGCTGCGGCCGGGCTCTTCGGTGCGGCCGCTGCCGTTGGCACCCCGGTTGCATTGGTACTTACCTCACCCGGCGCCGGGAGCGCCGCCGCCGCGGAGGCCGCGGCCCTTGGTGCCGCGCGCGCACTCATTGCGGAGACTCCGGATCCTTCCGTGCTTGGGGTGCCGGGCGTTGACGCGCTTGCCGCTGCCGCGGAGCAGGTGCAGCCGGACGCGATCCTGATTTCGCATTCCCTGAACGGTCGCGACCTCGCCGGCCGTTACGCTGCCCGTTCGCGTGCGGCGATTTCCGCCGATGCGGTCGGTGTGTCCCGTGATGACGAGGGCGTCGTGGCACACCACTCCATCTACGGCGGCGCCTACAACGTGACGTCGACGTCCACGTTTGGGGCGCCGGTGATTACGGTCCGCCAGGGCTCCATCGAGGCGCGCGCGGCGGCCCAGCCGCAAGCGACGGAGACCTTGGCCGTGACGGGCTCCGAGAAACCGGCCGCGCGGATCGACTCCTTCGAGGAGGCAACTGCCGCCACCTCGCGGCCGGAGCTGCGTGGTGCCGCGAAGGTTGTCGCCGGTGGCCGCGGCCTCGGCTCGGAAGAACAGTTCGCACTCGTTGGACAGCTCGCCGATACCCTCGGTGCCGCCGTTGGTGCGTCGCGCGCCGCGGTGGATGCCGGCTACGTCCCGACGTCGCATCAGGTCGGCCAGACCGGGGTTTCCGTGTCACCACAGCTGTATGTCGCGCTGGGCATCTCCGGCGCGATCCAGCACCGGGCTGGCATGCAGACCGCGAAGATGATCGTCGCCATCAACAAGGACGGGGACGCACCGATCTTCGAGGTCGCGGACTACGGTGTGGTCGGCGACGTCTTCAAGGTTGTTCCCCAGCTCATTAGCGCACTTGAGGCCCGGAAGAAGTAGCGATGGCAACTCTGTCTCGGTCCATCCGGCGGGGCCTGCCGCGCGTCGAAGGTGGCGAACCCTGGCCTCCAACAGGCCAGGCGCCCGCCAGCATTGCCGCGGCGGAAGCGGTAGAAGCGGCCGATCTGTCGGCGTCCGTTTCCGGGGCGGAGGCCGCGGCCGCCGTGCCCTCCGCCCCGGCTGCTGTCCAGGAAACGGCGCCGCGTGCGGCGCTGTCAGCGCCGGTCCCGGCGGTGAACCCAGGCGCCGCGGTGGCGCGGCAGCTTCGCCGCGGCCTGCCGCGCGTGCCGGGCGGCGAACCTTGGCCGCCAGCGGGCGAAGCTCCGGTCGCGGTGGCGGCTCTGTCCGGGGCCCCGGCCCCCGGCGCCGCGACGGCACCTGCCGCAGATGCAGCCGCAGATACTGCCGTGGCTGGTGCTGCCGAGGAAGCAGCGGTGTCGGCAGCGGAGGCGCCTGCAGCGGCTCCGGCAGACACGCCCGCCACACGGACGACGGGAACCACCTCGCTGCGGCGCGGGCTTCCCCGTGCCCCCGGCGGCGAGCCGTGGCCGCCGGCTGGGCTTGCTCCGGCGGCCGCTGCCGCCCCTGCGGTGCAGGCAGGTCCCCAACATATTGCTTACGCCGAGCTGGAGCCCTCGGGGTCGAGTGCACCCGCGGCCACCACCGCCCCGGCGCCCGAAGCGCAGCCCGCCGCCGCCGTCGCGGCACCCGCCGCACCCGCGGCACGGCCCGCCGCCGTCGAAAAGCCCGCGAAGCCCAAGGCCGAGGCAAGGCTCTACGGCTCGCGTACCCTTGGCCAGTGGATCAAGCTCGTCGTGCTCTTCGCCGTCGGCGGAGTGGCCGCCGCAGCGATTCTCGTGCTCGCCGCGCGCGGCGTGACGACCCTGCCGGGCGTGCCCGAGTTCCTCGAGAGATACCCCGGCGCTTATGACCTGCCCGATACGGTGGAGCCCGGCTTCCCATGGTGGGCACAGTGGGCGCACTTCCTGAACATCTTCCTGATGGTGCTCATCATTCGCTCCGGCTATCAGGTGCGCATGCAGCAGAAGCCGCCGGCGTACTGGACGCCGAAGCGCGGTGGCAAGAAGATCAGCATTAACCTGTGGCTGCACCAGTCGCTCGACATTTTGTGGCTGGCCAACGGGCTCATCTTTGTGGTGCTGCTGTTTGCCTCTGGCCGCTGGATGCGGATCGTGCCGAGCAGTTGGGAGGCCGTCCCGAACGCGCTCTCCGCGCTCCTGCAGTACATGACACTGGACTGGCCCGTTGAGACCGGTTGGGTGAACTACAACAGCCTGCAGCAGATCATGTACTTCGTGGTGGTCTTCATCGCTGCCCCCGTCGCTGCGATCACGGGTGCGCGCATGAGCGAGTTCTGGCCGAAGAACGCGAAAACGCTGAACAAGATATACCCGGTGGAGGTTGCGCGCGCGGTGCACTTCCCGACCATGCTGTTTTTCGTGCTGTTCATCCTCATCCACGTGTTCCTCGTGTTCGCGACCGGTGCGCTGCGCAACCTGAACCACATGTTCGGCGGCACCGACGTGGTGAACTGGGCCGGGTTCTGGCTCTTCGCGGCCGCCATCGCCATCACGGCGGCCGGATGGTACGCCGCCCGCCCGCTGGTGCTCGCGCCCATCGCGAAGCTGTTCGGCCAGGTGAGCAGCCGCTAGGCCGGAATTCCCGCGTTCAGCGGCGCAGCAGGTAATCGGCCACGCCGTCCGGGTTTGCCAGGGCGAGGAGATGGCCGCCGGGCAGCACGTCGGGCTCTATGCCGAGGCGTTCGCGGGCGAGCCGTTGTTGGAAGGCCAGGGGAAAGAACCGGTCTCCCTTTCCGGTCAGGACGCGGGTCGGGATACCGGGCCAGGCCGTGAAGTTACAGGCCGACTCGAACACCGCCTCTGCTTCGGGGCGTTGGTGCGGTTCGCCTTCCGCGGCGACTTCCGGCGGAACGTCGTGCAGGAAATAGGTGTCCGTGTCGAACTCAGTGCTGTACCCGTGGGCCTGGGCCGCGCTTTGCTGCGCCGCAGCCCAGCCGGTGGTGTCCCACCATGCGCCGGGGGTCTCGCCCGGTACGGGGATCATCGCATTCACGAGGACAAGCCCGGCGACGGGGGCTTTTTCGCACACGAGCGGGGCGGTGAATCCACCCAGCGACTGCGCAACGAGCACCACGTCCTGGCGTCCACCGACGGCTTCGAGCACCCGGCGCGCGTACTCGGGCAGCCCGGCGCTTTCATCGTCGCCGGGCAGATCGACGGCAACGGCTTCGTGGCCGGCTCCCTGCAGCAACGGAACGACGCGGCTCCAGTACCAGGCCGCGCCGCCCGCTCCGGGGATCAGGACGAATCTGCTCACCGCCGCACCAGCCAAAGCACGACGGCGGGGCCCCGGGTCCGGACCGGCAGGCGGCGGCCGTTGGGCCGCCTTCGTTTCGATGCGGATCTCATCTCCCCATTGTCACCCCGCCCGCGTCGACTCCGGCACCCGCAATACCCCCACCGCCGCCAACAAATACGGCACCGGATCCGGGTCCGTCCCGGCGGCCCACTGCATCCAGGCCTCGAACGTCGCGCCGATCAGGGCGGCACAAAGATACCCCGCGACGTCCCCGGAGACGCCCGCGGACATCAGGTAGGCCCGGGTCCGTTCGCGCTGCGGGGCCAGGGACTCGTAGCTGCGGCTGGCCAGCTCGGGGTGCTCGGCGATCAGCCGGAGCCGGCCGCGCGTGACTGCAAGGTCCGGCAGGACAGTAACGCCCGCGACGGCCGCGTCGCGCAGCCCCGCCTGGATGTCGCCGCCGGGACCTTCAGCGCGGGCCGAATCGAGCACGAGACGGGAAGCCTCGACCACCGGCTCCATGCCGCCCCAGACGAGCTCGGCCTTGCTGGAGAAGTAGCGGTACAGGCTCTTGCGCCCGATCCCCGCCTCGCGCGCGATGTCCTCCATGGAGGTCTGCTCGTAGCCGCGCTCGGCGAACAGCCGCAGCGCGAGGGCGGCCACGGCGTCGGGATCAATCGTCACCGGGCGCCCGGCGGGGCGCGGGACGGCGGTGGTCACAGCATCCGAAGGCATCCCACCAGTATTCACCCTTACATAATGACACAGAGTGTCATAAGCTGGGCCGCATCAGGATGAGCAACGTCTGGAAGGACATCATGGGCAACGAAGCTTCATGGCAGGAAGTCACCACCACCGGCCGGTTCGCCGGCAAGACCGTCATCGTCACCGGCGCAGCCTCGGGTATCGGCCAGGCCACCGCGCTGCGCATCGCCAGGGAAGGCGGCCGCGTCATCGCCGCCGACATCAGCAAGGAACGCCTGGATGACCTCGTGGCCGAGAACGCCGGGCTGGACCTGGTCCCGGTGGCCGGCGACATCTCCACCGAGGAAACCGTGGCCGCCGTCGTCGCCGCCGCCGGCGGACGCATCGACGCGCTGGCTAACGTCGCCGGCATCATGGACAACTTCGCCCCGATCCACGAGGTGGACGACGACACCTGGAACCGTGTCTTCCGGATCAACGTCACCGCCCTCATGCGCCTCACCCGCGCGGTGGTGCCGCTGATGCTGGACGCCGGCACCGGCTCCGTGGTCAACGTCGCCTCCGAGGCCGGCCTGCGCGGGTCCGCCGCCGGGGCCGCCTACACCGCGTCCAAGCACGCCGTCGTCGGCCTGACTAAGAACTCGGCCGTGATGTACGGGCCCAGGGGCCTGCGCTTCAACGCCGTGGCCCCCGGCCCCACCATCACCAACATCGTGGCCAACTGGGGATCGCAGCTCGCGGCCGAACGCCTCGCCCCGCTGATGCAGGCCACCGTCCCGACGCCCGCCACCGCCGCGCAACTCGCCGCCTCCATCACGTTCCTGCTCAGCGATGACGGTACCAACATCAACGGCGCCATCCTCGCCTCCGACGGCGGCTGGTCGGCCCTGTAAAGCACCTCACCAAAACGCAGGCGGACGACGGCGGGAGCTCCGCCGTCGTCCACCTTCCTGTAGGAATGGAGCGCACTAAGGAACCCCGGCGTTCGTGGTGGTTGCGGCCGGGAGGGCCTGTTTCTATGGTGCCGACCGCCGTAGGCTATGGGCATCCACCACATCGAGGAGGCACTCATGCGCACGGCAACACCGAAGAACCAGGCCGACCAGATCCGCCATCTTTCAGAGAATCTCATCTCTCAGCTCACCGAGGGGAGGGAGTGGGCCACTCCCGGGGTCGAGGCGGCATTGAAAAGAGTGGTGGCCGGGCTCGATGCCGGGATTGAATCGGCGTCTCCGAGGATCCAGACCGGACTACGGCGGCTCGCTGACGACCTCGCCGGTGGAGTGGAAACTCTGGCTCCCCGTGTTCAAGAGGGCCTGAAACGGGTTGCACCGAGTGTTGTCACGGCACCCGCCCGGGCTAAGTCGCGGCGGACGGCGTCCGGGAAAGCCTGGGTGATTGCCGGAGTGGCGGCCGTTGCGGTGACCGCGGGAGTCGCGGCCTGGCTCTATGTTCGCCGTGCGGATAACGAGCCGGTGCCGTCCGTGGATACGCAGCGAACCAGGGGCGTGGACCCCGACCTGCGCGCCGCCTCCACAGAGGACCAGACCTGAGGGACCCTACGACACCAGGGAGCCCTCCGCGTCAGACGCGGACAGGCCCGTCAATCCTCATGCGCTGCCGAATACCTATGGGGCTCTTCCCCCGCTGGCCTAGCTGCAAGACCGTCGACTCGGTCAAGGGATGGCGGGCCGCAGAGTTGTGTGCCGTGGGTTCCGCAGGAAGGAGCGGACGACGGCGGGAAATCCCGCCGTCCTCCGCACTGTGTGGGTCTGGTTTCGTCGGCGTTGAGGCGCATAGCGTTGTGCTGCCGTGTGATTCGGCGGGAGCATTCGGAACAACATCGCCTACGGCCGCCTGAGCCTCGCACGTTGACCCTGGATTATGCAGGCAGAGCTAGTTCCTTCTCTCCGTCGATTAGGGCGCCGTCATCTTGCTGGGATGGCCGCATTGCCGCAACTGCGCCGCCTGCCACCAGGACTACGACGCCGACGCCCATGTACAGCATGGACGCTGTCCAGTGCGCGTCGAGCAGGGCTCCGGTGATGAGCGGAGCGACGATGGCACCAACGCGGCCTATCCCGATGGCCCAGCCCACGCCGGTGCTCCGGACGGAAGCGCCATAGAGCGCCGGGGTAATTGTGTACATGCCCGCGATGCAGCCGTTGATGAGCATGCCGACAACGCCGCCCGCGACGAAGGCGAGGACCAGCATACCCGCGGTGGAAATGAACATCACCATGGTGGCCGCCGACAGGACGGCGAAGATGACCATCACCTTCCGGCTGTTCCAGCGGATGGTCAGCAGTCCATAGAGCAATGACCCGAAGGTGCCGCCTAAGGTCAGCATCAGCCCGCCGACGACTCCCTGGCTTTCGGTCATGCCGGCCGTGACGAGGAGCCGCGGGGTCCAGCTGTTCACAAAGTAGAAACCGAACATGGTGGCAAAGAAGGCAAGCCAGACGAGCCAGGTGGAGCGGCGGTTGCCGGCTGTGAACAGTTCGGAGACCTTGTTCCTGCGATCATTCTTGGCCGCCACTGCGGGCAGTTCGGTGACGGCGGGCTGTCCGATCTTGCGCGCGATCCTGTTCAGGCGGTCCAAGACATTGCGGGGACGCCGGTTAGCGAGGAACTCCACAGACTCGGGCAGAAGGACAGCGAGCAGTACGAAGACGGCGGCAGTGCAGATGCCGCCGAATAGAAACACAGAACGCCAGCCGAAGCTGGCCTGCAGAGTCACCGCCGCTGCGCCGCCGAGCGTTGCCCCGATGCCATATCCCGCGGTGTAGATGCTGATGGCCAGCCCGCGCCAGCGCTTGGAGGAGTACTCGCTGGCGATGACATTTGTGCAGGCGAGTATCCCGCCGATACCGAGGCCCGTGACCACGCGCCAAATCCCGAGTTCCACGGCAGAGTGCGCTACGGAGGCCAGCAGCATCCCGGCAGTTGCGAGACCGACCGAAATCAGGACCATGGGCCGGGGCCCGATGACATCGGCAAAGGGCGCGAGGCCCAGCGAGCCGATGGCCATCCCGACCAGCCCGGCGCTTAGCAGGATACCCAGTTCGGCGCCGCTAAGGCCGAAGTCCCGGGTCACGCTGTTGGCGGTGAAGGCCATGGCCAGCACATCGAAGCCATCGAGGGCGTTTAGGACGATGCACAGGCCCACGATCAGCCATTGATACAGAGACATACGGGACGCGTCGATGCGTTCTTGAAGTTGCATGGGACTACTTTCTAGAGGCCGCGGACGGTCCGGGCAGATGCTGAAACTGAGGTGCAGAAGATCTGGTGGCTCTTCTGGAGGCGGAGGCCGGGCCTCGTCGTTGAAGGCTGGCAGCCGGGAAACTATCTATACTGATAGGTAAATGTGGCGCGGGACACAGCATAACTATGAACGTAGTTAGTTGACAAGGGGTTTAATGGAGGCGGCGCCCGGCCCTGCCGCAAGGCATCGGCAGCAGGGCGCCCTGACGGAGAGGATCGGTGACGGGTGAGTTTGCGTTATGCCCTGCTTGCGCTGCTGACGTCTCAGCCCCTCACGGGCTATGACGTTTTCAAGCACTTTGAACAATCCGTCGGCTACGTCTGGCACGCACCGGACTCGCAGATCTATCCCGAACTCCGGCGAATGGAAAAGGATGGCCTGCTGAGCGGAGTGGAAGAGCCCTGGGGCAAAAAAGGCAAAAAGAAGCGCTATCACATCACTCCGGAAGGGGTCGAGGCTTTCCGGGCATGGATGAATACCACCCTGGACTACGCCCGGGAGCGTGACCCGATCCACCTTAAGGCGGCCTACCTTGAATGGGCCGACCCCGAAGCCGCGCGAGCGCAGATGCGCGCCCATATTGCCTATCACTCCTCCCGCGCGCAGCAGTGGCAGAACATGGTTGCCGCCCTGGAAGACCGGAGCAACCCCACGCTTGCGCGCCGCCTCGAGGCGGCGCCTGAGGAGGACCGGGCCAAGATTGCCGGCTACAAAATCTTCACCTATGAAGGCATGATCGAACGCGCCAAAGCGGAGATCGAGTGGGCCAGGCGCGGCCTGGAACTGATCGACAAGCTCGAGTCTTGAGTGCCGAAAGGCCCGGATGCCCGCCTGGGTGTCCGGGCCTTTTGTCGTTCCCTTCTGCGGTTTCGCTTATGGGGGCAGCCGGAGGGGCCTTGCCACTACCTATCAACATAGTTATGCTGTGATCCAAGCCACTACCTATGAGCATAGGTATACCGTGAGGGGAAGGATCGATCATGACCGCGCTGATGCAGTCCATGAGCTCTACAACGAACAAAGTGCTTGGTTATCCGCTTAACGCCTGGTATGTCGCCGCGTGGGACCACGAGGTAACCCGCAAGCCGATGTCGCGCCGGATTGCGGACCGCCCGCTCGCCCTGTACCGCACCGAGGATGGCAAGGCAGTGGCGCTGGCGGACGCCTGCTGGCACCGCCTGGCCCCGCTGTCCATGGGCAAGACCCTCGGCAAGGACCAAATCCAGTGCCCGTACCACGGCATTATCTACAACTCCGCCGGCCGCTGTGTCTCCATGCCCGCCCAGGAAACCATTAATCCCAGCGCCACCGTACCGTCTTTCCCTGTGATCGAGCGCTACCGCTATGTGTGGGTGTGGCTGGGGGATGCCACCCTCGCGGATCCGGCCCTTATCCCGGACATGCACCAAATGAGCTCGGATGATTGGGCCGGTGATGGCGAGACCATTTTGGCGCCGTGCAACTACCAGCTCGTTCTGGACAACCTGATGGACCTCACCCATGAGGAATTCGTCCACTCTTCCTCGATCGGCCAGGACGAGCTGAGTGAGTCCGATTTCGTCGTGACCCATGACGACAACACCGTCACGGTATCGCGCTGGATGCTCGACATCGAGGCTCCGCCGTTCTGGCTCAAAAACATGCGGGACAAGTTCCCGGGTTTCGAAGGGCGGGTTGACCGCTGGCAGATCATCACCTTCCAGTCGCCCTCGACCATCAACATCGACGTCGGAGTAGCCAAGGCGGGCACTGGCGCCCCCGAAGGCGACCGCAGCCAGGGCGTCAACGGCTTCGTGATGAACACGATTTCGCCGGAAAGCGCCAAAACATGCCACTACTTCTGGGCCTTCATGCGCAACTACCGGCTGGAAAGCCAGCTGATCACCACCCAGCTGCGCAACGGCGTACACGGCGTGTTCGGCGAGGACGAAGAAATGCTGGCGGCCCAGCAGAATGCTATCGACGCCAACCCGGACTACGAGTTCTACAACCTCAACATCGACGCGGGCGGCATGTGGGTGCGACGGCTGATAGAGCGACAACTCGCCGCCGAAGGCCGACTGATCCGCACCGCCTGACCCGATCGCCCGATCCCAGGAAGTTAGAAGAAGACATGGCTGCAACGAACATCGAAGTCTGGCAGATCGGCACTGTGGTCGAGGCGGAGGACATTACCGCAAAGACCCGGCGCCTGGTCCTGGAACAGTCCAGGCCCATGAAAGCCGAGCCGGGCTCGCACATTGACGTGATGGTCTCGATCAACGGCGAGCAGCACAGGCGCTCCTACTCCATCGTCGATTCGAGCGGGGACGGCCGACGTGTGGCGATCAGCGTCTTCAGGGCCCCTCAATCCCGGGGCGGCTCCCACTTCATGCAGGCCCTAGAGCAAGGCGACCGGCTGGAGATCACGCAGCCGCTGCAGAATTTCCCTCTGCGGATCGGCGCTCCGCGCTACGTCCTGCTGGCCGGCGGGATCGGCATCACCGCCATGATCAACATGGCCCGGGTGCTCCAAAACATCAAGGCCGACTACACCTTCGTGTACGCCGGCCGCAGCCGCCCCGCCATGGCCTACCTGGCGCAATTGGAGCAGCTGCATGGCGACGCGCTGCGAGTCCATGTGGACGATGAAGGCACAGCCCTCAACGTAGATAAGCTGCTGGCCACGATTGAGCCGGACACCGAGCTGTACATGTGCGGCCCCATCCGGCTCATGGACGCCGTCAAACGGGGCTGGGATGCCCGGGCGCTCAACGTGACAAACCTCCGCTACGAGACCTTTGGCAACAGCGGCTGGTTCGACCCCGAGGAGTTCGTGGTGCGCGTGCCCCGGCTGGGCGTCGAGGCCACCGTCCCCGCCGGAAAGTCCATGCTGGAAGCGCTCGAGGACGCCGGCGTCGACATGATGTTCGACTGCCGCAAGGGCGAATGCGGACTGTGTGAAGTGCGTTTGCTCGGCCTGCGGGGCTCCATCGACCACCGCGACGTCTTCTACAGTGAACGCCAGCAGCATTCCGCAGCCAAGATGTGCTGCTGCGTCTCCCGGGCCGTCAGCTTAAAATCCGGCGCCCGTGCAGACTCGGCAGCCTCCTGTGCCATCGTCACAATCGACGTTTGAGTGCCCACAACTCCGCCGCTCGGGGTGGACCTGGAGTCCGCTGGCGAACCTGGACCACTCTCCGCTTCTACACTTCGACGGCCCCGCCCGTTGACACCCCGCTCAGGGTGTCAATGTAATCCAGCGTTTTGGGACTGACATGCCGCACGGCCCCAAGAGCCTCCCGGAGAACGGTTCTGCTGGCGTGGGCACCAAGTGCTCCTCGGAGTTCGACTACCGTCTCGATGCCCTGGCTCTCGAACACGCGCGTCATGTCCTCTACCTGGGCGAGACGGCCAGGGGACGGCCAGCTGATAACTTCGGAAAGCGTCCCGGTATCGAGGCGCCGCCGGAATCCGCTGGTCGTGGCGGCATCTGGCCATGCCCCGACCAGAGCGACAACGCGCGGCCTGACGGTMGCGTGGTAGTTCTGTCGCCGCTGCAGGGTCGCATCGACAATGATGGCCCCGATGTGGTCCCAGCCACGGCTGACTTCGAGCGAGTCGTCTGTGCCGTGAGAGTCCAATTGCGCCGGGAGGTTGGCAGCATCGTTATCGATAGTCATAGGTGAATACTCCCATGTGACAGCACTGAGCGTGCGGCCGCGGCAGCCCAGATCGGAGCGAAACCGGGGGTATTCCGCTATGAGCAGTCCTGGCTGCCGTCCGACTGCTGGTTATGTGCGACCGCCGGCAGGATTCATCCGGGTGACTGACATCTGATGGAAGCTGAAATTCGATCCTCCATGGCTCGAACGCCGCCGACCGCCGCGGGCCCCATCTGCTGCCTTGCACGGTTCACCGCGTCACGGACTTCGCGACGCACTACCCGTTCATTCTGGCTCGACGACCTTTCTCGCGTTTCCCTGGCTAAATCGAGCAGAGCCTGCGGAGCGTAGTGATTGACGCTCATGTCCGTGAGCAGGGGGAGCTGCACCCTCAGATCCTGTTCGATGGCGGTGCGGAGCGGGCCCAAGCGAAGCAATTGAGTGAGGAAATCCGGACTCAACACCGGCGACGCAGGCGCTTGCGGGCCAAGGCGCTCCCGTAGGTGGTCCTTCATCTTCATGGCTGTTCTGTCGAACGTCAGCCACCATGCAAGGTAGCCCATGGGCGATGGTCCAATCGTCCGCCGATACTCGATGACGCCGACTGAGTTTTCGACGTCGTGGGCAACCAGGCGAGACCGGGTCCCTCGCTCGGCTCCGTAGTCACCTCGTTGACGCCTTCTCTCGTGAGTCTCATTCCATAGTTCCTGAACCGCACCCCGGAGTTCGGTCGAGGCGGCATTCGAGTACTCAAGGAGACTCTTGGTCTCGATAGAGAATTCGTCGGCAAGGTAGTCGCTGACGTCCTGCAACGGCTGTTCTCGTCCACAGATGTTCCGTTGCCAGTCCAGGAACTCAGTCTCTGGTCGGCCCGAGAGCACGAAGGCCGAATAAAGGAAGGGCACTCTTCCCGACCAAGGCGACGTTCTGTTGTGACCATAAGCAACGGCCAGGTTGAGGTGTCTTTCAACTTCTTCGACGACTCCGTCCGTTACATATAGAAGCAACCCTGCGTCGACCGCCGCGCGCATCAGAATCGTAAAGTGGCGCTCTTCCGGATCGTCTACCAGGCTCTCTCCGATTAGGGGCAGGATCGCGGTGGTGTCCATCCATATGTCGCCTTCGCTGAAGACGTTGAGCACGACTTTCTGGACGTCCGGGGTTTGTTTCAGGAACGCGAAAAGCGTGTATGCGTCGGCTAGTCGCCGAAGATGCGATTGTGTTTGCGGCGAGGGCTGTTCCAGTACGTGCATTATGGCCGCGGCCGCTGCATCAGAGCTGAGCTCATGGATGCCGCCATTTGCTGTGATTCGGTCCGCTATGGCTACAGGGCTGAGTTGGAAGGGTGCTCCTTTTTCCACGGCTTCGGCAAAAGACTCGCCTCGTTCCAGGAGTGTTTCTTCCAACACTGTTCGCAGTTGCCGAGAAATCTCCGTCAACTGTGCTTCGCTCAGTGCCTTCGGTGCTTCGACGGCTCGAACCGCCGCAATGAGTTTCGCATCGAGGGCAGCTTCATCAAGAAGGAACTTGGCTGTCTGACCATTTATCCTCTTGGCCTCCTCAAAACTGAGATGGTAGGTGTCCTCGGCCCCGGACGCTGATTTGTGTTGTTTGACGGGGCCCTTCCGAGACAGGCGGTTCAATGCGCTCAGGGTCAGAGCGTCGACCTGCCCTCGCTTCCCCACGGGCATGCGGAGTGCGACGCCGTCTTTGATTTCGCTCAGGCTGAGCCTGTTGTATGTGCTCGAATCGTGAAGCGCCGCCAAGACCAATGACTCGAAGCAGCTCTTGGTAAGGCTCTGCTCGGTTGCCTGATCTTCGCCGTCGAGAGCCAAGTGCAGCACCGCGACCTTGCTCTCATCGGCGGTCAAGGTCGATATTCTTTCGAGGACCCCTCGTTTGGACAGGAGCGGATCCACAAATCTCTGAGCCAGCTCTTCACTGGCCACTCGTCGTTGCGGATAGGACTTCTCGCGGTCCACAAACCACGACCGGTCCCGGATGTCCACGGTTATATTCCGATCACGTCGGGACTCTTCCCTGAGTTCATCGGCGGCCGGACCAATCACCTGGTTGGTCAGGTAGATCATGGTGCTGACCGAAGGAAAATTCCTCTTGAGGGTGTCCAGTGTGCTCGTAATTTTAGTCTTCCAACTCACCGTGACAGAGTACTGAAATGCAACTTTTGGCACCCCATCAATCGTGAATATTTCGGCGTCCCTGCCCTTGTCTCCGTTCGGAGCTGCCATCGTCCGCAGGGCTGGATATTCGACGGCTAAGAACTCCGACGCGAACGATTCGAATATCGCCCAGTCTCCAGGGCCAATCCGTTCTAAGGCGAGAGACAATCGCGGGTTCGGCATGACCGAATCATAACCACCACAAACCTTTCTTGAACATCGCCCCTGGGTTCGACAGCCGATTGTTTTTCGGGGGAGCGGCGGCCCGGTTCCGGTGCTTGCCTCGCGAGCGGCTTGGTCAAAACTTCCGCGCGGAATCAGGTGTAAACAGCCCGTTGACTTTCGTGTCTCCTGCGAGGACCATGACGAGTGAAAGTCAATGATGGGGGGATAACTCAAAGTCTGACGTGCCAAAAATACACATTTGTGCCGATTATTCCCGCACCAAATTTTAGGCTGCCGCGGAATATCATTTACGCGAAGCTTGTGCTTCCGCGTCTGTTAGACAGCTCCGAATCTGGGGATCAACGGAGAGAAAATGATTAGCAATTCCTTTAAGCCGGTTGCAGACGTGCCCGGTGTTTTTACATCTGAACCTCTAGCGTTCGGCCAGAGCGATCGAATTCGTGCAATGGTGCACGGTCGGACAGCAGTGTTAACAGCCGAATGCGATGCAGAGCGCAAGACGCCAGATTTCGTGGTCTCAGGGCCAGCGAGCCCTGGGTTTGACGCAGCTGCGTTCAGTCTGTCGGGTATATGGGACGCGGCTAAGGACCTCACCGGTCGCGCTTGGGACGCAATTAACGATGTTCTGACTAACGAGGGCGGCGGCGGCGGTGGCGGTGGCGGTGGCGGTGGCGGCGGCGCCCTCATAATAGCGAGCCCGGACGAAGCCGAAATCGTCACAACCACTCGCACGCCGGCACTGTAGGTAAATGACACCAAAGGCAAGCGGACGACGGCGGGAGTCCCGCCGTCGTCCGCTTTGTACGAAGGTGCCGCTGACCCGCCGGGCGGCTATTTGGGGCGGGCGGCCAGGGCGGATGCCAGGCCGTGGCCGCACCCTGTCCTCAGCCGCGGGCTTCCGCCCTTCGAACGCGCTTATCGCCAGCCGGCCCGAACTCAGCCACGGCTATGTAGGACTCAGGCCGACGCTCCTTCCCATCCGGGCGCGGACAAGGCATGCTTATTGATCAGTAGACTTACTAATTTGGTTGCGACTGAAGGAGCGAACATGAAGGCACTTACCTGGCAGGGCAAGCGGTCGGTCAGCGTGGAGATGGTTCCGGATCCGGTCATTGAGAAGGGCACGGACGCCATCGTCAGGATCACTTCATCGGCCATATGCGGCTCGGACCTCCACCTGTACGAGGTCCTTGGCCCCTACATGAAGGCCGGCGACATCCTGGGGCACGAACCCATGGGCATCGTTGAGGAGGTCGGCTCCGAGGTCAGGAACCTCAAGCCGGGCGACAGGGTGGTCATCCCCTTCAACATCTCCTGCGGCCATTGCTGGATGTGCAAACAGGGGCTGCAGTCCCAGTGTGAAACCACCCAGGTCCATGCCCACAACAGCGGGGCGAGCCTGTTCGGGTTCTCCGAGCTCTACGGGTCGGTCCCCGGTGGACAGGCGGAATACCTGCGAGTGCCCCACGCCGACTACGGGCCGATAAAGGTCGGGCACGAACTGCCCGATGAGCGGTACCTCTACCTCTCCGATATTCTTCCCACCGCCTGGCAGGGAGTGAAATACGCCGATGTCCCCGCCGGCGGCACACTGGCCGTCTTTGGGCTCGGCCCGGTGGGGCAGTTCGCCAGCCGGGTCGGTCGACACCTCGGCCAGCGCGTCATCGCCATCGAACCGGTTCCGGAACGCCGCCGCATGGCCGAGCGGCACGGGGTGGAAACGATCGATTTCACAGAGGACGTCAGTGACCAGCTTCGCGATATGACGGATGGAAGGGGCCCTGACGCGGTCGTCGACGCCGTCGGCATGGAAGCGCACAATTCGCCCGTCGGCGCCTTTGCACAGAATGCGGTGGGGCTCTTGCCGGATGCCTTGGCAAAGAAGGCCATGGAGACTGCGGGCGTAGACCGCATGACGGTCCTCCATGCAGCGATCGACTCCGTGCGCCGGGGGGGCACCGTTTCGCTAAGCGGGGTGTACGGGGGTACAGCGAGCCCCATGCCCTTGCTGAGCATGTTCGACAAGCAGATCCAACTCCGGATGGGCCAGTGCAACGTCCGCCGGTGGACGGACGAGCTGCTCCCGCTCGTGGAAGATTCCGCAGACCCGCTCGGCGTCATGGACCTGAAGACTCACGAGGTCGACCTCGACGGTGCCGCGGCCGCCTACGAGATCTTCCAGAAAAAGGAAGACGGCTGCATCAAGGTGGTCCTGAAGCCGTAGCGAAGATGTCCCCGCTCCGGGAGATCTCCTCAGGTCTTCCGTCAGCCGGACCAAAGCGCAGCTGGGCTCCCCATTCGACAGGAACGGGAGCCCAGCTAGCGACCTCGGTGAAGAGGAATCCCGCCGTCGTCCGCTTGCGTGTGAAACGGCCGCTATTCGCCGGCGGGTTGGAATAACTCGACAACGTTCCCGGACGGGTCCTCCAACAGGATCTGCTGTCCGCCTGGGCCCTTGACTATGTCGTTCCGGAACGTGACGCCTGCGGCGCGCAACCGTGCCACTTCGGCCGCGATATCGCCCACGATGAGGTGGATCCGGTTCCATCCTCCCGGGATGGGCACCGTGCCGTCCGGCATGGGACGGCCTGCCGAGCTGGCCGGCCCGCTCAGGAGGAGCCGCAACCGGCCGCGGGTGACATCGGCGAACGCCGGCGCGGCGCTCATCCTGACGGTGAATCCGAGATGCGTTGTATAGAAGTCGACCGCGGCATCGACATCGGCCACCATGTACCGGACGCTGACCAGTTCCGTAAGGTCGTTGGGCATTTCCAGCTCCTTTCCGAATTCGTTTGGGGAGGTGTAGATAGATCACACTGTCGATCGGTTTGGCACCCAACGCAAGCCCACGACGGCGGGAGGTTCGCTACGCCCGGGAGCCGCCGGGGCCAGACTCCAGCAGCCCGCCGCCGGCCCAGCGCCTGAGCGCGAGCTTTTCGGCGTCGTCGAACTCCATGAGGGCCAGCCGGCACAGCTCTTCCACGTTTCTGGTCCATGCGGCGGCGAGTTCTGCCGCCGATATCTCCTCTGCGAGGGAGCCGCCGGCGTACACCACGCCCTGGATCACGAAGTTGACGGCCGAACGGGACACCGGCTGTCCGGCCGCCACACAGTCGTCGCGGACGGACCGTGCCAATTCGCTGCGGTTGCCCGAATGGTCGCGCAGCTTCGCCGCCAGGGAAAGGAAGACCTGCCGGAACTGTTCTGCCGACAGTGCCGGAACGTCCGTGACCCGGGTGACCTGCTCCTCGATCGCGGGCCGGGCGTCGGAGGCCAGCGAGGAGGGCTCCGGGGAAAACCGCTTCGCGTCCCACACCCAGCCGGGCGACGGCGTGGACGAGTATTGGACGCCCTGGCCGATCTGGGCGATCCAGGCCCCGAACTTGCCGTGCCCGCCCCAATCGGTCTTCAGTGACGGGTCCGCGGTCAGGGCCCGGTGCGCCGCGACCGCTCCCGTGACCGGACCAGGCGCGGCCTGCACCAGGGCCCGGACCTCATCGGCCGCCGACGTCGCGGACCCGGGAGTGCCCTGGGCGGTGCGGAGCGGGGTGCCAAGTCCGGCGGACGGGACCATGCGGGGGACGCCGGCCGCGGTCCCGTTGAGGATTGCCACGAAATCGTGGGACTCCACCACGCTGTCGGCCATCTCCCGGTACGCGAATGCCACAGCGCCGGCAGCGATGACGGTGGTCATCCGGTCGGCCGCCCGGAACCGCTGGACCAGCGAGGTGAAGTCGGCGTCCGCAGACGCGACGAAGAACTCCTCAACGTGTGCCGCGCCGGCCAGGGCATCCATTGCGTCCAGCACCAGGTTGATATCGGTGCTGGACTTGCCCCGCTGGGTCAGGGAGGGGCAGTCGATCACGCGGAAGCCCGCGCGGGTCCAGTACGGCCGGTACTTGGAGTAGATCACCGGATTGAGATAGCAGTTACGGATCAGGAAGCGCCGGGATTCTTCGCCCGCGCCGCCGGCGGCCAGCGCCTCCGTCCAGTGCTTGGGGTCCTCGGCGAATCTCTTCGCGGCCGCCGGGTCCAAGGCCATCAGGCCCGTATAGACGTTGTCGAAGTCCACGAACATCGCGGCACGGATGCCAGGCCGCCGGGAATGGGGGAGGGGTTCACTCATCGGCTCAGTGTGCCAGCAGGAGGGCGGCGCGGGCCAGAGGTGCCCGCTTGGTTGCCCATTTGCCGTCGTGTGCCGGACCTCCTGGCGGGAACAGGAGGTCCATAGGTGTGTCCGGGATCAGCCGCGCGCGCCACGCTCCTGCGGGAAGCCGACACCCCGGGCCACGCGGCCGGCGACCAGGTCCTGGAACACGTGGCGCTGATGCTCTCCCAGGCCGTGCGCGGCGCGGACACCGTCACCATCGGGGGGAGCGGGCTCCGGCTGGGCATGTCCGTTGGCCAGGCGGAAACGGCTGTCCCGGCGGACGCCGATTCGGCCGCGCACAAAGAACTGGCCACGGCCCTGCTGCTGGCCGCAGATCAGGACATATACCGCGTCAAGACGGAAATGCGCGGGGCCGTGTGCACCGGTTGATCCGCGGGCTTTAACGCCAAACGACGACGGCGGGAGGTGGCTCCCGCCGTCGTCGTTCGGCCTTGCTGCCTGGAACCCGGGCTTTAGGCGCCGTGGTTCAGGCTGAGGGTAAAGGTGTTCGGGCCGCTGGCGTGGACCGCGATGTTGCTCTTGGCGGTGTTGTGGCGCTCGGAGAGCTCGTGGACCAGCGCGTCCAGCTCGTGGTGCATGGTGGAGCGGTCCCAGAGCTTGTGGGTTACAGAGTTGGCAGTTTCAAACGTCATTGTTCAGTGCTTCCATTTCATGAATCCGGATGTCCGGCTGCCGCACCGATGCGGAGCCGCCGTAGGGGCCAAACCAGGAACGCCTGAGACCGTGGGCAGCTCTGCGAGCTCACCGGTTTGGCCTCATTGCGTCCACCAGGATGGGTGCCCGGCGTTTACTGCGGACGCGGAACGTCGCAGGAATTCGTCAGGCTGCACCGGCAGGAACGTCGCAGTCCCTGCCTTGCCTTTCCATAGTGCACAGCGCCGCGCGGGCGGCTCAAGCCAGATGGCGAAATATGCGCGTGAGACTCATCACAGCCGCTGTGCCGGAACGTGGACGGCGACGACGGCACCCCAGTCCAGCGCGGACGGTTCAGCGCGGTCTAGGGACGGGACCGCTTTGACCGAAAATGCGGAGGGTGGATGTGCATGCGGCTCAGCCCCCGGGCGGGGGCCGGAGAGACCGGCACCGGTCCGCCGGGCTCCGGCCCGGCAGCGGCAGCGGCCCGTCCGTAGCGGGCAGCCAACGGTGCGGCGCTGAAGCCGTGGGCCAGGACGCTGAGCAGTACGGTGGCGGCGATGACGGCCACAGCCTGATCGGACACTGGTCCAAGGGCTTCCAGCGCCAGCAGCGCGAACACGAGGGACGCCAGCCCGCGCGGGCCGAACCAGCCCACGAACAGGACGGTCTTCCGGTCGAGGCCGGCGCCAATCGAGGCCAGCGCCACCGGCAGCATGCGCACCACCGTGAGGCTAAGCACGGCATACGCGATGGTCAGGGGGAGGGAGTGCTCCAGCATGATCGGCACGGTGATGGCTCCGAACGCCAGCCACACGAGCAGGGACACCAGGCCGCTCATCTGCTCAACGAAGGCCAGCTCGGCCGGCCCCCGTTCCCCGGCGCAGGTGCCGAACGCCAGCCCGGCGCAGAACGCGGCGACGAAGCCGTTGCCGCCCACCGCGAGTGCGGCGCTGTAGGAAAGCAGGCTCAGGGCCAGGACGCCGATGCCGGCGAAGTCCTCGGTTGCGGTCCCGCGCCGGCGGGCCAGCTGGAGCAGCCACCCTCCCGCGGCGCCGGCCGCTGCGCCGACGCCGGCGCCGATGAGCAGCTCCATGGCCGCGCTGCCTGGGCCTTCGGCGCTCTCCAGGCCTGCTGCGGCGGCCGCGCCGGCGATGGCGAGCATGACGACCGGGGTGGCGATGCCGTCGTTGAGGCCGCTTTCGACCGTGATCAGCTGGCGGATCCGCGACGGCACCGCCGGATTCGTCACCACGGGTATTCCGAGTGCGGCGTCGGTAGGGGCAAGCGCGGCGCCGACGAGGAGGGCCAGCCAGAACCCGAACTGGGGAAAGAACCAGGCGGCCAGGGCCCACCCGAACACAATCGTCAGCGGCAGGCCGACTCCCAGCAGCCGCACGTAGCGGCTCACGTCCCGGCGCAATTGCTGGAGCGGCAGGCGGGCGGCGTCGGAGAAGAGCACCCACACCAGGGTGACCTCGACAACCGGGGTGATACTCGCCAGGGGCGACGGGCCACTGACCAGCCCGGACCAGGCCAGGGCTGCGCCGACAGCGGTGAACACAATGGGAGCGGTCAGGTCCGCCTGCTGCAGCCGCGCCGACACCAGCGCCCACGCGAACAGGAGGGCGGTGATGAGGACAATGACCGTCAGCTCCATGACGGATCGGCGCCCGTTTCCGTGGGTGCCGCGTGAGGTCGGCACGATTCCAGCAGCCGGATGCGTCCGCCCACAGGGATCACGCTCCCTCCGCCAATTGCACTAAACGTTCCCCTGCAGTTCAGTGAATCCGCCGGCCCGGGACCGCGCCAGAGAACTAAGCCCTGTCCTGTTCCTGCGCCGGCGGTGCAGCGACCGAGCCGCGGCGGATCAGTGCGGCCGTGAATGTCGGTGCGGCCGCCGGTGCCTTGCGGCCTTCGATCTGCCGGATCAGGGCTGAGGCGGCGGCTACGCCCATGTCGTAGACAGGCTGGGCGATGACCGTGAGCGGGGGCGTGGTCAGGCGCGTCCAGGCGAAGTCGTCATACATGAGGAAGGAGACATCATCCGGAATGGAGAGGCCGAGCTCGTGGATCGCTTCCACCACGCTGAGGCCGATCAGCCCGTCGGAGGCGATGATCGCCGTCGCCGGGTCAGGGCGCTGCACCAGCTCGCGGGTGATCTTCTTGATGGACTCGTCGTCGCCGGCGTTGAGGCGGATCAGATCGACGGGCAGCTCCAGCCCCGCCTCCTCGAACGCGCGTTTCATGCCGTCGCGCCGGTCCGAGATCTGGGACGAGTCCAGCTGCAAGCCGTCGTGGTACGGTCCGGCCGTCTTGAGGGTGGAAATGAAGGCGATCCTCCGGTGGCCGGACTTGAGCAAATAGCTGGTGGATTCATGGGAGATGTCCTCCATGTCCACCGCCACGGTGTCGACGTCGAGCCCTGGCGCCTTGCGGTCCAAAAGGACCAGCGGACGGCCGGATTCGTGAACGCGCCGTAAATGTTGCGTTTCCACGGAGGACGCGGGTGCCACGATCAGGCCGTCAACGCGCTTGTCGAGGAGCACCCTGACGGCGTCGATTTCCGCCTCGGTATCCTCGTCCGTATTGATCAGGATGACATTGAATCCACTCCGCTTGGCGGTGTCCGTAATGCCCCGCGTGGCCAGGCCGAAATGGGGGTTTTCAATGTCGCCGACCACCACCCCGATGGTGTGCGATTTCCCGGTGTTCATGCTGCGGGCGAGCTCGTTGGGCCGGTACTCCAGTTCCTCGGCGGCAGCCAGCACCCGCTCACGCACGTCGTCGCTCACGGCCCCGTAGTTGCCCAGGGCGCGGGCGGCCTGGGCCTTGGAAACCTGGGCTGCTTTGGCGACGTCGGCGACAGTGACATCGCGGCGCCGGGAAGCATCACTATTCATTACGGCCTTTCGTAGCGGACCCTTGACGCCTGATGTGGCTTCGATTACATTTCTAGCAATCGATGTGAGTCCGGTCTCAATCCTAGGGACTGAGACCGGACTCAGCAAGACTTCCATCGACAAAGTCCCACTCCACGGGGCCCACTGCCTGCTTGCCCCGCTGCTCACCCCCACGATTGGAAACGCTGTGAACACAGGAAACAAAATGCGCCCCGGGGCGCTCATCGCCGCTGCTGTTGCCGCGGTCCTGGCACTCTCCGGCTGCGGAGGCAGCTCATCCGCCTCGTCCTCGCCGGCGGACAACCCCTACGGCCTGATTGAAGCCGGCACCATCCGCGTTGCCAGCCTGGGTGATTCGAAGCCCTATACCTTTGCCGACGCCCAGGGCAACTTCACCGGCTTCGACGTCGAGCTCTTCAAAGACGTCGCCCACCGCGCCGGAGTCGACAAGGTCGTCTTCACCGGACAGGACTTCTCCGGACTGCTCGCCGCCGTCTCCAACGGCCAGTTCGACGCCGGCGTTGCGGCTATCGGCATCACGGACAAGCGCAAACAAACCGTCGACTTCTCCGATGGCTACCTGGCCGGCTACCTGACCGTCATCACCACGAAGACCTCGGGCATCACCGGCGCCGACGGTCTCGGCGGAAAGCGACTCGGCGTCGTGCAGGGAACGCTGCAGGAGGCTTACGCGGTCAAGAACTTCACCTCCGCGAGCCTGGTGCGCTTCCCGGACAACAACACCGCGATCGCCGCCGTCAACAGTGGATCCGTTGATGCACACTTCCTGGACTACGAGGCCGCCAAGGCCTACGAAACGCAGTATGGGCTGATCAGCGCCGCGGACATCCCGTCCTTCGACGCTCCCGCCGGCTTCGCCGTGGCCAAGGGCAAAACCGCTTTCAGGGACGCCCTCAACAAGGGCCTTGCCGCAGCCATGGAGGACGGCACCTGGAAGAAGCTCTACCAGAAGTGGTTCCCGGGCTCCCCGATGCCCGAGCAGTACCTGCCCAAGGCCGAGCAGACGGCCAGCCCCACACCCAGCAAGTAAGGCCCAGCCAGTAAGCGGCCGGCAACCAATATGCCCCGAACCATCGGCACGTCCGGCACATAGCCCGGCTCCCACCTGACCGGGCGGGCCGCACTGCGCGGCCCGCCCGGGTTCCACAAGCTACCTACGTCTGAGAGCAACCATGGACTGGTTAAGCACCATCACCCGCACCTTCTTCGACTTCGGCGCAATGGCCGAGGTCCTGCCCCAGCTTCTGGGAGTCGGTCTCCTCAATACCCTCATCATMTCCGTTGCGGCGACCATCATCGGCGTTGCCCTCGGCATGGTCGTCGCCGTGATGGGGATATCTCCCTCGCGGTGGCTTCGGGTTCCGGCCCGGATCTACACGGACCTCTTCCGCGGACTCCCCGCCATCCTGACCATCCTGCTGATCGGCCAGGGTTTCGCCCGCTTCAGCCAATCGATCTTCGGCCCCTCGCCCTACCCCCTGGGGATCATCGCCCTGAGCCTGATCGCCAGCGCCTACATCGGTGAGATCTTCCGCGCCGGTATCCAGAGCGTGGACAAAGGCCAGGGTGAGGCCTGCCGCGCGCTGGGCATGAGCTACGCGAAGTCCATGGCCCTGGTGGTGGTTCCGCAAGGCGTCCGCCGGGTCCTGCCGGCGCTGGTGAACCAGTTCATCGCGATCGTCAAGGACTCCTCGCTGGTCTATTTCCTGGGCCTGCTGGTCACGGAACGCGAGCTCTTCCGCGTGGGCCAGGACGCCGCCGTGCTTTCCGGCAACCTCTCGCCCCTGGTCATGGCCGGCATCTTCTACCTGCTGATCACGGTTCCCCTGACCCATCTGGTCAATTACTTCGATAACCGCTTCCGCACCGGCCGACGCCGCCCCGCTGCACCGAGCAGCGGTCTCAAGGAAGTCAAAGAACTCGCCGCGGCTTCACCGCTGACCACCGGGAGCAACACATGAGCCTCGCCAGCAACACCGCACGCAGCACCAGCAACACCAAAGAACCAGTCCCGGACATCGAGACGTTCCACGGCTCCAGCCTGGAACTGAAAAACCTGACCATGGCCTACGGCGACGTCGAGGTGCTCCGCAACGTCAGCCTCAACGTCGCCCCGGGCACCACCACCTGCATCATCGGTCCCTCCGGCTCCGGCAAATCCACCCTCCTGCGCGGCGTCAACCGACTGCACGAACCCAAGAGCGGGGACGTGCTCCTGGCCGGCGAGAGCGCCCTGCAGGTCAAACCGGACCTCCTGCGCAGCCGCATCGGCATGGTGTTCCAGCACTTCAACCTCTTCCCGGACCACACCGCCCTCGAGAACGTGGCGCTGGCCCTCTGGAGCGTCAAGGGCATGCCCAAGGCCGAGGCCAGGGAACGCGCCCGGCGCCGCCTCGCCGAGGTCGGTCTTGCCGAACGCGCCGATCACCGGCCCCGCGACCTCTCCGGCGGACAGCAGCAGCGCGTCGCGATTGCCCGTGCCCTGGCCATGGAACCGGAAGTCATGCTCTTCGACGAGGCCACCAGCGCCCTGGACCCGGAACTGGTCAAGGGCGTGCTGAACCTCATGGCAGGCCTGGGCCGCCGCGGCATGACCATGCTGGTGGTCACGCACGAGATGGGCTTTGCCCGCAAGGTCGCTGATCAGGTCGTCTTCATGGACGAAGGCGAGGTCGTCGAGTCCGGCACGCCCGCCGACCTCTTCGACAACCCGCAAAGCGAACGCCTCCAGCGCTTCCTCTCGGAAGTGCTCTGATGGAGACCCTGAAGGGAAGCGCCGCCGCGGGACCCATCCGCACCGCCGTCGTCGGGTTCGGCATCTCGGGCAAAGTCTTTCACGCACCGCTGATCGCGGCGGATGCCAACTACTCGCTGGAGGTGATCGTCACGGCGGATCCGGACCGCGCCTCGGAGGCGGCGAGGCTCTACCCGGACGCCCGGATCGTCCCGACGCCGGAGGACCTGTTTGCGCTCTCCGGTGACCTCGATCTGGTGGTCCTCGGGACGCCGCCGCTGACCCACTTCGACCTCGCCGCGACGGCCATCGCCCACGGCCTCCCCGTGGTGGTGGACAAGCCGTTCGTCACCACGTCGGACCAGGGGCAGGAGCTCATCTCCCGGGCGGCCGACGCCGGCGTGCAGCTCACGGTATTTCAGAACCGACGCTGGGACGCGGACTTCCTGACGCTGCGGAAGCTTGTCGGGGAAGCAGCGCTGGGGGAGGTGCGCAGCTTCGAATCGCGCTTTGAATGGTGGCGGCCGGAGGGCTTCGGAAACTGGCGGGACACCGCTGCCGTGTCCGAGGGCGGCGGCATCCTCAACGACCTCGGCGCCCACCTGATCGACCAGGCCATCCAGCTCTTTGGCCCGGTAACCGAAAGCTACGGGGAATCGGCGAACCACAGCCAGGATCCGGGCGGCGCCGACACCGAGGCCTTCGTGTCCCTGCTCCACGAATCCGGGGTCCGCTCACGGTTGTGGATGAACGGCATGGCGGCGCAGGTCGGCCCGCGCTTTCACGTCCTGGGCTCCGAGTCCGGCTACACGAAGTGGGGCCTGGACGGCCAGGAACCGGCCCTCGCGGCCGGAACGACACCCACGGACCAGGGCTACGGCGTCGAACCCCAAACCCATTGGGGGACCGTGGGTGTCGACGGAGACCTGCGGCCAGTCGCATCTGAACCCGGCGCCTATCCGCTGTTCTATGCACAGCTCGCGGCTGCCCTCCGTGGCAAGGGCCCACTTCCGGTCGACCCCGAGGAGTCCCTCGACGTCCTGAGGGTCATCGAAAATATCCGCGCCTTCGCATAGCCCGCACACCGCCTCCCAGTGCCCCTGGCGGGCACCCCTGACACCTCTACTTAAGGAAAGGCAGACCCATGTCCTCCACACCCTCAACCAAGCGCATCGCCATCATCGGCGGCGGCATCCTCGGCGTCTCCACCGCCGTCCACCTGCTCCGCGACGGCGCCTCCGTCACCCTCCTGACCGAACACGGCCTGGCCAGCGAGGCCACCGGCCGCTCGCTCTCCTGGCTGAACTCCGCCGGAGAACGGTCCACGCCGTACCACCAGCTCCGGGTCGCCGGCGTGGACCGCTACCGCACGCTCTTCGCCGCTGACACCGGCCGGGACTGGCTGCAGTTCGGCGGTGGCCTCATGTGGAATCCCGCCGGCCAGGAAGCCGCCACGGAAGCCCGCCACCGCTACGAGAAATCCATCGGCTATGACTCGAAGCTTCTGACACCCGCACAGGTTTCCTCAGCCACCCCCGGCATCGATCCGGTCGCCGTTCCGGAGAACGCCATCTTTAACCCCGGTGAGGGCTGGGTCAGCCTGCCCGATCTGGTGGACTTCCTGATGGAGGAGTTCCACGCCCTGGGCGGTGAACTCGTCCTCAACGCCGGCAAGGTGTCCGTGACGGTCGACGGCGGCCGGGCCACCGGCGTCGAGACGGCCGCAGGGGAAACCTACGAGGCAGACGCTGTCCTGGTGGCGTGCGGTGCCGCAACTCCCGCCGTCGTCGCGCCCCTCGGCGTCGAGATCCCCAACGGATCCCCGGTCTCCATGCTGGTGGTGACCAAACCCGTCGAGCACGAGCTGGAGGCCGTGCTGAACACCCCCAGGGCCGCCGTCCGGCCCAATCCCGGAAACACCCTTGCCCTGGACCACGACTGGTATGAAGGGCACATCACCGAACACGCCGACGGCTCCTTCAGCATCCCCGATGACGTGGTCCAGGAACTCGCCGACGAAGCATCCAAGCTCATCGGCGGCAACCCCGACCTCAAACCGGCCTCCTGGAAGATCGGCTACAAGCCCATCCCGGGCGACGGCGAACCGGTCCTCGGTGAACTCGGCCAGGTGCCCGGCTGCTTCGTGGCCTTCTCACACTCGGGGGCCACGCTCGGCCTCATCGCAGGAGAACTTCTCGCGGGCGAGATCATGACCGGCACGAAGCACCCGATGCTGGCCACCTTCCGGCCGGGACGCTTCTCCTAGCCAGAGCCACAGAGGCTGCCAGGCAGGCAGGGCCGGCGTTCACCGGCCCTGCCTGCCTAAGCCCCGTCCTGCTCCTGCGCCGGCGATGCCACCTTTGGGGCCAGATCCATGGTTGTCAGGCGACTGAGACCGGGCTTCGGGCTACGGGCTGGGGGAGGGGCTGGAGGTGGGGGACCCGGTCCCGGAAGGGGCGGTGGTGTTCCCGGGCAGCGTGGGTGACGGGCTGCCGGAGGCAGTCCCGGATCCGGGCGTCGCGGGCATGTACGACTGGTATTCGGGCAGCGTGGAGTCCAGGACCGGAAGCTGCAGCTCGGCCGACTTACCTGTGGAGTCCTCGCTCACCCGGACCGTGACCAGGGACCCGGGGGATCCCGTGGTGGGGTCCAGCATCATGGCCGGAGGTTGGGCCAAAGAAGTTTCGCCGTTGGCCTTGGCCGGAATCGATACCGTCGATCCGGAAGCGCCGGATATCGTGACAACCGCGTCTTTGGCGGACGTGTTGAATACGGTGCCCATAATCCGTCCGGGCTGGTCCGCTCCGTGGGAGAGGATGAGCATGTCCGCCAGCTTCATCGGACCGACCACGGTGTTGATCCCGTTGGTCGCCGGCGTGATCTTCGTGGTTTCCGCGGGGTTGTCGGAGGAGCAGCCGGTTCCGGTCAGCAGCACCCCCAGCGTGAGGGCGGCGATCGCAGATCTGAATCCTGCCAGCACGGTGGTGGGTGCCATGGCCGGCTCCTCTCGGCAGAAGCTGTCCGGTCACCTCCGATTATCGTCCCGGGCGGCGGGAAAATCGACCCGCCGTCGCCCCTGATGGCCACCCAGCGGGTGGCGCCCGACGGCGGCGCCACCGGCCGGCCCGACATGCGGCTTGAGTTCGAGCATCCCGGGGTCCGGACCCGGCTGCGCCTCGGCTGACACCAAACGAGGATTCTTTACTGATTTGCGGATCAGAATCCCCATAATCTCCGCAAATAGGTGATTATGGAGTCATGCCGAAAATCCGCATCTCCGAAGCAGCACGTTTTCTCGGGGTCAGTGACGACACCGTCCGGCGCTGGACCGAGAACGGGATCCTGACCCCGGTCAAGGATGACTCCGGCCGGCTGGCCGTGGACGGCCTGGAACTTGCCCACCTGGCCCGCGACCAGGCACAGCTTCCCGATGACCCCACCAAGGTGGGCCGCTCCGCCCGCAACCGGTTCGTCGGCCTGGTCACGGGCATCACCGCTGACAAAGTCATGGCACAGGTTGAGCTGCAGTGCGGGCCCTTCCGCGTCGTGTCCCTGATGAGCAGCGAAGCCGTCCGGGAACTGGGCCTGGAGCTTGGCTCCGTGGCGACCGCCGTGGTCAAAGCCACCACCGTCATCATCGAAACGCCCCACGGAAAGAGCATCGTATGAGGACTGCCCGCAAGCACGTCACCGCACTGCTGGCGGCCGGCGTCCTGGCCGCGGGCGTGGCGGGCTGCGCCGCCGGCACGCCCGGGGCAGCCGGAACCGGCTCCAACTCCAGCGCCGGGGCCAGTGAGACCCCCACGCTGTCCGGAGCGATCACCGTTTACGCCGCGGCCTCGCTGAAATCGACCTTCACCAAGCTGGCCAGCGACTTCGAGGCGAAGAACCCCGGCACCAAAATCACTTTGAACTTTGCCGGCTCCTCGGACTTGGCTACGCAGATCACCCAGGGCGCCCCGGCCGACGTCTTTGCCTCCGCCGACACTAAGAACATGGCCAAGCTGACCGATGCGGAACTGATCGACGGCGCCCCGGCCAACTTCGCCACGAACGTCCTGGAGATCGCGGTTCCGCCGTCCAACCCGGCATCGATCAGCTCCTTCGCCGACCTCGCCAAACCGGGCGTGAAGGTGGTGGTCTGCGCACCGCAGGTTCCCTGCGGCGCCGCGGCCGAGACCGTCGAAAAAGCCACCGGCACCACGCTGGCGCCGGTCAGCGAGGAATCGTCCGTCACGGATGTCCTGGGCAAGGTCACCTCGGGTGAGGCCGACGCCGGGCTGGTCTATGTCACGGACGTCAAGAACGCCGGAGACAAGGTCAAAGGCATCCGCTTCGCCGAGTCGGATCAGGCCGTAAATACCTACCCCATCGCCACGGTCGGCACGAGCAAGAACAAGGAGCTCGCCGCTGCCTTCATCGCCGCGGTCACCGGCAGCGAGGGCAAGACGGTCCTGAGCGACGCCGGATTYGGCACCCCGTAAACGGCATGCACAGGCGCAGCGGCACCGGGTACACAGGCATCCCGGCATGGATTTACGCCATCGCGGCAGCAGGGGCACTCTTCGTCCTGCTGCCGCTGGTGGCAATGGTCGCCAGGGTCAACTGGTCCGAGTTCATCCCGCTGATCACCTCCGAATCCTCACTCACCGCGCTCGGCCTGAGCCTGCGTACCTCCGCGGCGAGCACCGCCTCCTGCATCGTCCTCGGGGTGCCGCTCGCACTCATCCTGGCGCGGAGCCCGTTCCCGGGCCAGCGCCTGCTCCGGGCCTTCGTCCTGCTGCCGCTGGTCCTGCCTCCCGTGGTCGGAGGCATCGCCCTGCTCTACACCTTCGGCCGCCAGGGACTCCTGGGCAAAAGCCTGGAACTGGCCGGAATCCAGATCGCCTTCTCCACCACCGCCGTCGTCCTCGCCCAGACGTACGTTGCCCTGCCGTTCCTGGTGGTCAGCCTCGAAGGCGCCCTGCGCACCGCCGGCAACAAGTACGAGGCGGTCGCCGCGACCCTCGGCGCGCGCCCGGGCACGGTGCTGCGCCGGGTGACCATCCCGCTGGTGCTCCCCGGCCTGGCCTCCGGCGCCGTTCTGTCCTTCGCCCGCAGCCTGGGCGAATTCGGTGCCACCCTGACCTTCGCCGGCAGCCTGCAGGGCGTCACCCGCACCCTGCCGCTGGAGATCTATCTGCAACGCGAAACCGACGCCGACGCCGCCGTCGCGCTCTCCCTCCTTCTGGTCGCCGTGGCGGTGGCCGTCGTCGGGCTCTCCTACCGGCGCCCGCGCCTTGGCGTGGCACCGGAGGGGGCATTCCGGTGACCTTTCAGCTGGACGCAACCCTTGCCGCACGGGGCTTCGAGGTCTCCCTCAGCCTCGGACCGGCCGAGACAATCGCCATCCTCGGGCCCAACGGGGCCGGTAAATCGACGCTCCTCTCGATCATCTCCGGCCTGCTGCGCCCCGATGCCGGCAAGGCGACGATCGGCGAAAAAGTTCTCTTCGACCTGAGCGCGGACACCAACATCTGGCGCGCCCCGCACACCCGGGGCACGGCGCTGCTGGCCCAGGAAGCCCTCCTGTTTCCGCACCTCAGCGCACTGGACAACGTCGCGTTCGGGCCACGCAGTGCCGGCGCCTCCAGTGCCGCGGCCCGCGAAACGGCCATGCACTGGCTCACCGAAGTCGACGCCGACGCCCTCGCCTCGCGGCGCCCCGGACAGCTCTCCGGCGGGCAGGCCCAACGGGTGGCCGTGGCCCGCGCCCTCGCCGCCGACCCCGACCTGCTGCTCCTCGACGAGCCCATGGCCGCGCTCGACATCCACGCCGCCCCGCTGCTCCGCCGGCTCCTCAAGCGCGTCCTCGCCGGCCGCCGGGCCATCATCATCACCCACGACATCCTCGACGCCCTCATGCTGGCCGACAGGGTGATCGTCCTCGAGGACGGCCGGATCACCGAACAGGGCCCCACCCGCGAAGTCCTGGAAAAACCGCGCAGCCGGTTCGCCGCCGGGCTGGCCGGGCTGAACCTGGTGGCCGGCACCGTCAGCGACGCCGGGGTGACCACCGCCCAGGGCATGGTCGTCGCGGGCCACCAGGACGAGTCCGTCGAGCCCGGGCAGGACGGCGTAGCGGTCTTTCCGCCCTCGGCGGTATCGGTGTTCCTCACCGAAGAGCACGGCAGCCCGCGAAACTCATTCCAAGTGATCATCACGGACCTCGAGCCCCACGGCGATCAGATCCGTGTCCGTGCCGGTCGACTCTCCGCAGACATCACCCCGGCAGCGTCAGCCGACCTCGGACTCATCCCCGGAATGAGCGTCTACTTCGTCATCAAGGCCGCCGCCATCGCGATCTACCCGGCCTAGGGAGCTTCCGCACGTTCCGCCCGGCGGAGTAGTCTCGGTGCCGGGCGCTGCCGGCGCCGAGCGACTCCGCGAGGAAAGGAAAACCATGCCTGGAATGTATGTGGCGACCTCGACCATCACCATCGAGGCGCCCGCGAGCCGCGTATGGTCCGTGATCACCGACCCCGATGCCGCCAAGGAGTTCATGTTCGGCACCGAACTCGTGACCGACTGGACCGTAGGCGGACCCATCCTGTGGCGGGGCACCTGGGACGGCAAGGACTACGAGGACAGGGGCAGCATCCTCGAGTTTGAACCCGGACGGCGGCTGGTTGTCACGCACTTCAGCCCGTTGAGCGGCCAGGAGGATGCGCCGGAGAACTACCACACGCTGACCTGGACGCTCGAGGACCAGCCCGGTGCCACGCAACTCACCCTCGCCCAGGACAACAACGCCAGTGCCGAGGACGCCGACCACTCCAAGGGCATGTGGGACAGCCTGGTTGAGAGCGTGAAAGGAATCGCGGAGCGGGAAGAGCCAGGGCGCGATTAGGCAGTAGGACCGCGGGGCCAGGTTCCGCTACTGCTGACAGCGGCCCGCCGGTGGGCGGACAACAAGCGGACATCAAAGGGAACGCGACAAGAACGCCCGCCCGGGTGTCCCCAGGCAGGCGTTCCCGTCGTCGGCGGAAGGGCGCCTACAGCAGGCTTGCCGCGATGTCCCTCCCGATCCTCTGCAGCAGGGCGGCGGACAGTCCGGGGTCCTTGGAGGAGTCCTGGTCGGTGTACTCGGCCAGGGTGTAGACCCGGGTGAGCGCCAGTTCGGACCACCTTTCCCGGGGGAGGAGGGAACGGCCGGCCACCGCGATGATCGGGCGGGTTCCGGACCTCCGGGCGACGGCGGCCGGAAGTTTGCCGGCGAGGGTCTGTTCGTCGATGCTGCCCTCGCCGGTGATGACGACATCGCAACTGTCCCTGCGGTTGTTGAAATCGAGCAGGTCCAGGAAGTAGTCGGCGCCCGAGACCTGCTTGGCGCCCAGCAGCAGGCAGGCGAAGCCGATGCCGCCGGCGCTTCCGGCGCCCTCACGCTGCGCCAGTGCCTCGGCGTCCTCAAATCCGGCGTCCGTCAACGTGGCGACGAGGTGCGCCAGCCCGTGCTCCAGCGCCCCAACGTCCTGCGGTCCGGCGCCCTTTTGGGGTCCGAAGATCGCCGGCGCGCCGCCGGGCCCGAGCAGCGGATTGTGGACGTCGCTGGCGACTACGAGCTCCGTGCCGTCCAGTTCGGGGAACCTGGTCCGGCGGATGGTGTGGATCTGCGCCAGCGACTTTCCGCTGCCGTGGAGCTGCCGGCCGCGGACGTCGTGGAAGCCGTAGCCCAGGGCGGTGAGCATTCCCATGCCGCCGTCGGTGCTGGCACTTCCGCCCAGCGCCAGGACGATCCTGGCCGGGTTGAGACTGAGGGCGAACAGGATCGCTTCCCCAAAGCCCCGGCTGGAGGCCGCCAACGGTTCCAGCTGGGCCGCCGGCAGGAGCGCCAGGCCGCACGTGTTGGCGACCTCGACGACGGCGGTGGTGCCGTCGAACGCGATGCCGGCCGGGACGGGCTGGCCGGTGGGCCCGGTGACAGTGTGGCGGTGCCGGGTGAAGCCGGCGGCGACGGCGGCGTCCACACTGCCGTCCCCGCCGTCGGCCAGCGGAAGCAGCTCGCAGTGGACCGCTCCGGCCCCGCCAATGGAGCCGGCTCCGGCGCGGAGCCCTGCGGCCAGTGCATCGGCCACCTCGCCGGCCGTGAGGCTGCCTTTGAACTTGTCCGGTGCGATGAGGGTCCGCACGGTTTTCGGGGCGGTGGTGTGGACCATGTCAGATGGTTTCCGAGTAGGCGGGGCGGCGGTTGTCCTTGGCCGTCGAATCGGCATCGGCGGGTTCTGTGCGCTCCGGGTTGTTGTCCTGGTGCGTGTGGTGGCCGTATTCGATCAGGTCATCGTCGATGTCGCCGTAACCGTCCGGGAGGATCGGATCCTCGCTGGGCAGGGTCTCAACAGTTTCGCCGTTGAAGACGCGGCGGACGCGGTCCGCGTCCAGGGTGCGGTCCCACCAGGCGATGAACAAGGTGGCGACGGCATTGCCGGTGAAGTTCACCAGGGCCCGGCACTCGGACATGAACTTGTCGATGCCGAAGATAAGCATGATGCCGGCGGCAGGGATGGTGCCGAGCGTGGCCAGGGTGGCGGTCAGGGCGATGAAGCCGCCGCCGGCGACGCCGGCCGCGCCCTTGGAGGTGAGCAGCATGACCGCGATGAGGCCCAGCTGCTGGCCGATGGTCAGGTTCGTGTTGGTTGCCTGGGCGATGTAGACGGCGGCCAGCGAAAGGTAGATGGCGGCGCCGTCGAGGTTGAAGCTGTAGCCGGTGGGGACCACGAGCCCGACCGTTTCCTTCTTCACACCGGCGTGCTCGAGCTTGCGCATCAGGCCCGGGAGGGCCGGTTCGGCCGTGGAGGTGCCCAGAATGAGCAGGTACTCCTCTTTGAGGTGGCGGATCATCTTGAAGATGTTCAGCTTCAGGAAGGCCATGACGGACCCGAGGACCACGACGACGAAGAGGATCGAGGTGGCGTAGAAGAGAGCGATCAGCCCGCCCATGCTGGAGAGGGAGGAGACGCCGTACTTGCCGACGGCGAAGGCCATCGCGCCGAACGCGCCCAGCGGGGCGGCCTTCATGATGAAGCCCAGGATTTTGAACATGACCCCGGTGAGGCGCTGGACACCGTCCAGGACGGGCGCTCCGATCTTGCCCATGGCGTTCAGCGCGACGCCGAAGATCACGGCGATGAAGATGATCTGGAGGATGTCGCCTTCCACGAAGGGCGCGACGATGCTGGTGGGGATGACGTGGGTCAGGAACTGCCACCATTCCTGGTGGGCGCCGGCGTCGATGAGTTTGGCCGCGGAGTCCGTCGTCTTGATCGCGCTGGCGTCTGCGTTGACGCCGTCGCCGAGGCGGAAGATGTTGATGGCGACCAGGCCAAAGAGCAGGGCAAAGATCGTGCCGATCTGGAAATACGTCAGGGCCTTCAGCCCGGTCATGCCGACCTTCTTCAGATCCGCGACGCTGGCGATGCCGCCGACGATGGTCAGGAACACGATCGGGCCGATCAGCATTCTCATGGCGTTGACGAAGGTGGTGCCGATCGGTTCCATGGCAATGCCCGCGGCCGGGGCCAGCCAGCCCACCAGAATGCCGAGGACGATGCCGGTCAATACCCAGAAGTACAGCTGCCTGTACCAGCGTTTCTTGGGGGCGGGGATGTCCGTGCCCGCGGTGGTGATGTGTCCCATGATTCCTACCTCATTGTGGAATGTCTCTGGAGATGCTTTAAGTGGGGGGGGTTTGCACGGGGCGGGAGCCAGTTGGGCGCAGCCGCCCCGTGCGGTGTGTAGCGTTCGACGGCGGCCGCGCGGCCGGCGTCGTCCGTTTCAGTGCCGTCGTCCGTTTTAGTGCGCCTCAGCGCTAAACGGCCGCCAGGGTGCGGGCCAGGGCCTCGATGATGGCATCGGTGACGTCCGCGGTGGTGGCGTCGCCGCCGACGTCGCGGGTCAGGTGGCCGGCGCCGGTTGCCTCTTCGATGGCGGCCTCGACGCGGCGGGCTTCCTCGTGGAGGCCAAAGTGGTCCAGCATCAGGGCTGCGCTGGCGATCGCGCCGATCGGGTTGCTGATGCCCTTGCCCGCGATGTCCGGGGCCGAGCCGTGCACCGGCTCGAACATGGACGGGAAGCGGCGCTCCGGGTTCAGGTTTGCGCTGGCCGCCAGGCCGAGGCTGCCGGCCAGGGCCGAGCCGAGGTCGGAGAGGATGTCGGCGTTCAGGTTGGAGGCGACGACCACGGAGAGGTCTTCCGGGTGCAGGATGAACTTGGCGCTCATCGCGTCGACCAGGACGCTCTCGGTGGCGACATCGGGGTAGTCCAGGGCAACACGCCGGAAGGTTTCGTCCCAGAGGACCATGCCGTACTGCTGGGCGTTGGACTTGGTGACGGAGGAGACCTTCTTCACCGTCCGGGTCCGGGCGAGATCGAACGCGAAGCGCATGATGCGCTCGCAGCCCTTCTCGGTGAACAGCGCGGTCTGCAGGGCGACCTCGTTGCCCGGGCCGCGGCCGCCGAGGTTGCGCCCGCCGAGGCCGGCGTACTCGCCTTCACTGTTTTCGCGGACCACAATCCAGTCGAGCTCGGTGGTGTCGGCCTTGCGCAGCGGGGACTGGACGCCCGGGAGGAACTTCACCGGACGGATGTTGGCCCACTGGTCAAAGTTCTGCGTGATATTCAGGCGCAGGCCCCAGAGGCTGATGTGGTCCGGGACGTTTTCCCAGCCGACAGCGCCGAAGTAGATGGCGTCGAAATCCTTGAGGGTGTCCAGTCCGTCGGGGTCCATCATCTGGCCGGTCTTGGCGTAGTACTCGCAGCCCCATGGGAACTCGGTCCATTCGAAGGCGAACTTGCCGCCGGAATTCTGCGCCAGGGCGTCCAGGACCCGGCGTCCGGCGGAGACGACCTCTTTGCCGACCCCGTCTGCGGGGATTGAAGCGATGCTGAATTTCTGGGTGGCGCTCATGTGCCTACCTCCTCGTTGAGTGTGTTAGCAGCGTCACACTGCCTTCCTCTTCAAGTAGACGGGCCGGCACCACATGCCGTCCAAGACCAAGATCCGATCCGCTAGATAGGTTCAGCCTATTGATGATGTGCCGGGGGAGGCGTGTCTGTCCTTCCTTGCGGTTGCGGGGCCGCGTGCAGCCGCGCCACCGCCAGGAAGGACCGGGCCGCGGGGGTCAGGTCGTCCCTCCGGCTGAGAACGGCAACATCCAGGTAGGATACGGGTTCGATCAGCAGCGTCCGCAGCCCCGATTTGTGCGCCAGGGGCGCCCACGACGACGGCATCACGGCGTGGCCGACCCCGGCCAGGACCAAGGGCAGGATCGAGGTCCGGTGGGCGACCTCGACGACGATTTCGGCGTCGATCCCCCGCGCCAGTGCATCGTCCACAAGCCAGCGCATCAGCGAGCCGCGCTGGCTCGCGACCAGGCGGTGGCCGGCCAGCTCCTCGCGTTGAATCGTTGTTGCGGCGCCAAACGTATCGGACTGGGGATTGATGAGAAGGATCAGCGGCTGGCGATCGAGCTCCAGCACCTCAACGCCGGGAACCTTGATGGGCGTGGGGGAGCCTGCCAGCCCGATCTCCGTACTGCCGCTTCGGACAGACTCGATGACGTCCTCCGGGGTGAAGGCGGCGCTGACATTGAGCCTGACCAAGGGATGAGCACGGGTGAAGGCGGCGATCATCGAGGACAGGGGCTCGATCCCGGGTGAGGGCATCGTGACGATGTCCAGCCGTCCGCTGCGCAGCCCGCGCACCGACTGCACCGCGGACTGCGCCGCATCGAGGTTGCGCATCACGAGCCGGGCCGGCCCGATCAGCTCCTTGCCCGCCTCGGTGAGCACCGCCCGCCGCCCGATCCGGTGGAAGAGCGGCACGCCCAGCTCCTTCTCGAGGGCGGCGATGGTCTGCGAGAGCGATGGCTGGGCGATGAGCAGGTGCTCCGCGGCCCGGCTGAACCCGTCGTGGTCAACAACAGCCAGAAAATACTTCAGCTTTCGGGTGTCCACCCTGGCTCCTTCACCGGTTTTTGCACTTGACGGTTGCCGTGCGGCCGCCTGATCGATGAGTCCGAGCCTATTTCCTGCGGACGATTCGGATGCGCATTTGTTCCACATCCGCGGCAAAGAGCATGATCGCCGCTCGCCGGATCACGCAACGCCCGCCGTCGTCCGCGCCGCTCGGGTCTTCGCCGCGCTACGGCAGCCGGGAGGGGCGCAACAGCGTGGGGACGCCGGCCTGCCCGGGGTCGAGCGGGACGGGGCTGACCAGCACGGCCGGGCCGCGGCTCAGGAGGCCGGTCGAAAGCGGCTGGCAGCGCACGCCTCCCCGGCCGCGCATGGCGTCGTGCGCGCCCGGGGCAAGCATCCGGTCCATCCACGCGCAGGGGTGGGCTGGCCGTCCGGCCCGGAGCCGGACCACGTTGCCCTTCGATTCAAGCGCGAACTCTTCGCCGAGCAGGGGAGCGAGGTGGGCGCCCCGGAGGACCACATTGCGCCGGGTCAGGAGCGGGTCAAAGGGGCCGGCTCCCAGCTTTTCAGCCATCGCCTCGAGGGCCTCGATCGAGAGGAGGGTGACGGCGGCGTCCATGTGCGCGGCCTTGCCGAAGAACCGGTCGCCGACGATGCCCTTGCCGGCCACCAGTTCCACTTGGTCCGCGTCCGTCGTGGGGACCTGCGCCGCACCATCGCGGGCGCGGCCGAAGTAGGCGTGTGCCGGCGAGACGAGGAGGTGCAGAATCTCGACGTCGTACGTGTAGCTTGCCGTCATGCCCTAAAACTATCCTCCCTCGTGGCGTTGGGCCGCGAAGTCGCCGGAAACGTGCGGACTCGCCGGAACCTTCCGGCGACCTCGCAGGCTTCCCGCGAACCCGGCGGGGCCCGATCAGGGTACGAGCACGATCTTCCCTTTCGCCGCGGTGCTCCCCAGCAGCTCATGGGCGCGACGAACGTCCGAAAGCGGCAGGCGCTCGGCCACCACCGGGTGAATCTCGCCGCGGCGAAGCAACTCGAGCAGCGCGAAGAAGTCTGCCCTGAACCAGTCCTGGTGGTGGATGCGCAGCTTCTGGATCCGGTAGGACAGCACCTTTCGGCGGGGTGACAGCCAGCCCCAGAGTGCGACGCTCCCCGTTGCCGCGTACCAGGCGATCACGCCCGGCCAGTTCTTGCGCCCCTGCGCGATGGTGGCGTAGCGGCCAAACACAACGAGCCGGCCGCCGGGCCGCAGCGCCCGGAAGGAGCGCAGAGACAACGGCCCACCGATCCCGTCGAGGGCAATGTCTACGCCGTCGCCGGTGAGCCCGCGCACTCGGGCCAGGAAATCCTCGTTCTGATAGTCGATCGCCACCGCGCCCAGCCGCTCCACTGCGGCGCGGTCCCGGCCGGAGGCGGTCCCGTAGAGGCGGAGGCGGGCCAGTGCTCCGAGCTCGAGGATGGCGGCGCCCACCCTGCCTGCCGCGCCGTGAACCAGAACGCTCTCCCCGGGCTTCGCCTGGGCCGTCCGGTGCAGCAACTGGTAGGCGGTCATGTAGGGGAAGACGAGGCTTACGACCTCGGCCGGGTCGAGGTCCTCAGGCACATCCACCGCGTATGCCTCCGGCACACAGACGCGCTCGGCGTTGGCGCCCCACACCGTCAGCGCGCCGATGCGGTCCCCGACCCGCACCCGCGAGCAACCGGGCCCGAGCTCATCAACGATGCCGACGAGCTCGTATCCGGGCGTGAACGGCGGCTTCGGTCCGCCGAGGTAGGTGCCGGCGCGGAGCTGGGCATCGGTGAAAGAGACCCCCGAAGCCAGGACCCTGACGCGGACTTCACCCGGGCCGGGCCGTGGATCGTCGACCTCCACCACCTGCAGGACTTCGGGGCCGCCGAAGCGGTCGATCACCACACGCTTCATGGGCTCACTCTACGCTCGGCATACGCTCCGCACACCGGTCACTTTGCCGCCCAGCGCCGAGGCCGCTGGGGTCGATTCCCGACACATTGACACCCCCGAGCAGTCGGACTATCCTACAACCAAATGGTTGTAGATCAGCTCCGAACCCAGCTCAACGACGACGAACTCGACCGCCTTTTCCAGGCGTTCGCCGACGCGACCCGCAGGGACATCGTGCGCCGGGTGACGGTGGGCGAGTACTCGATCTCCGGGCTCGCTGCCCTCTACGCCATGAGTTTTGCGGCCGTCCAGAAGCATGTGGCGGTGCTGGAACGCGCTTCCCTTGTCTCGAAGGAGAAGCGGGGAAGGGAGCAGATCGTGCGGGCCAACCATGACGGCCTGCAGCGGGCCCGCCGCCTGCTGGACGACTACGAGGTCATTTGGCGCCAGCGCGCCGACCGGATTGCGGACCTGCTGGCCGAATCGGCCGCCCCGGAACCTGACGAGACGCAGGCAGGCGCCAGAACAACGAATAAATCGCAAGGCCAAGCTGAAGGAAACTGAAGGATAGGAGAGTTCGTCATGACGGTTGTCAGTTCAGTCAAGAATCTTGAGGCGCTGAGCCTCACCGTGGTCGCCGAGTTTGATGCCGGAGTTGGGCGCGTCTGGCAAATCTGGGAAGACCCGCGCCAGCTCGAGCGCTGGTGGGGGCCGCCCACGTGGCCGGCCACCTTCGAAAAGCACGAGTTCGTCCCGGGCGGCGAGGCCAGCTACTACATGACGGGACCCGAGGGGGAGAAAGCCCGCGGCTGGTGGCGGTTCGTGACCATCAACGCCCCGCACCGGCTGGAGTTCGATGATGGCTTCGCGGACGACAACGGCGACCCCGTGGCCGACATGGGCACGATCCATGGAGTTGTGACACTGGAGCCAATCGGCGACCGCACCCGAATGACCATCATGTCCACGTTCGAGGCGGAGGAGCAGATGGAGAAGATCGTCGCCATGGGCATGGAAGAAGGCATGAGGGAGGCGCTGGGCCAGGTCGACGCGATCATCGCCGAGTCCGTCAACGCTTGACCTGCAACGCAACACGACGACGGCGGGAATCTCCCGCCGTCGTCCGCAAGGCCCTGTTCAGCCCGGCATTAGCGGCGGTAACATGCCGTGTGACATTCACCCACGGTTACGCGGCGAACGGCGACCTCCGCATGTACTACGAGGTCCACGGTCACCCGCGGGCCGGCGAGCCCCCGCTGTTGCTGATTCCCGGCGGAGGCTCGAGCATCGAGACCAACTTCGCCGGCCTCATCCCCGCGCTGCTGGCCGAGAGCCTGCAGGTGATCGCCGTCGAAGAGGAAGGCCACGGCCGGACCGCGGCTACCGCCCGGCCGCTCACCGCCGAAGGATCGGCAGAGGACATCAAAGCCGTGCTCGATGAGCTCAACGTGGACTCCGTGGATGTGCTCGGGTTCAGCGCCGGGGGCCACACCGCGCTCGCGCTGGCCATGGGGCATCCGTCCATGGTGCGGTGCCTGATTGCCGCCTCCACCTTCGCCAGCCGCGACGCTGTGGGCGATGAATTTTGGGAGGGGATGGAAAAGGCAACCCTCGATGACATGCCGGAGGTGTACCAGGACGCGGACCGCCGGCTGAACCCGGAGCCCGGACACCTCGAGCGGATGTTCGAACTGGACCGCCAGCGGATCCTGACCTTCCCCGGCTGGCCGGACGAGGACCTGCGCCGCATCACGGCCCGCACCCTGGTGCTGAGCGCCGACCGCGACGTCGTCAGCGCTGACCATGCCGTGCAGATGTCACGGCTCATTCCCGGGGCACGTCTGATGATCGTGCCGGGCAGCCACGGCGATTATTTGGGCGAGCTGGCCGCGAGCGGGGGCGACCTGCGGGCCATGCGGACCACTCTTCCGTACCTGCTGCGGTTCCTGGAGGAGTAGGGGCCGGTCAGGGCGTTGCCGGCGTGGAGGTCTGCGCCGGACTGGTTTGTGCCGGGCTGGTCTGTGCCGGGCTGGTTTGTGCCGGAGTGGAGCTCCAGTGCTGCCGGTGCAGCCGCTCGAAGCCGTCCAGGAGCAGGTCCAGGGCGAACTCGAACTCGAACTGGTCATCGCACCCCTGGCCCACCACGGAGTCCTGGTGCGCGGAGGCGGTGGCGACCTTCAGAATGTTCGGATACCGCTCGGCCATCTCCCGGAACATGGCCGCCTGCGCTTCCGGCGGAAGGGTCGCCAGCCCTGCGGCGTCCCCGCCGGCGGAGTCGTCGAACAGCTCCTGGGTAAACCCCCACATGCGGCTGCCGAGGGCGTGCATGACGTGATGGGTCAGGTCCACGGAGAAGCCTCCGGCCAGGAACATGCCGATGAACGAGTCCATGTAGCCAAGGACCGCCGGCGTTTTATTGGTGCGCGATTCCAGCACTTGCCGGGCCCACGGATGCCGCAGCAGCGCCCCCCTCGCCGAGAGCACCCTCAGGCGCACGGTGTCCTTCCAGCCGGCATCACGGACGGGAGGATCGATCTCGCTGACAAGGGCGTCCACCATGCAGTCAAGGAGTTCCTCCTTGTTTGCCACGTGCTTGTACAGCGCCATCGGGACGACGCCGAGTTCCTGCGCCAGCCGGCGCATGCTCAGCGCCTCGATCCCCACCTGATCGGCCAGCACGACGGCGGCAGCCAGGACGCGGTCCCGGCTCAACGGGATCCGGCGCGTGCGCTCCGCTTGCTGGGTCATCCGGCCACCCTTCCCTAACGGTTCTCTATTGACAAGTGTACGCCGTACACCTAACGTGGCCGCATCAGGTGTACGCCGTACACCGCGCGATTCATGTACCACCGCCACCAGCCATCCCAGCCAAGGACCACGCCGTGACAACACACGCCAGCAGCGCCCCCGTCCCCCGTGTCCGCCGCCGCCCCCAGTGGCCAGTGGCCGCCGGATTGATCCTTCTCAGCCTCATCCCGGTGATCGCCGGCGCGGCGCGGCTGACGGAACTGACCGGCGGTGCCGCCATCACCGCCCAGAACGCCCGGTTCTTCGCCTCGCCCGTGCCTGTGGTGACGCACATCCTTAGCGTCACCACCTACAGCCTGCTCGGTGCGTTCCAGTTCCTCCCCGCGCTGCGGGGCCGCCGCGGCTGGCACCGGGTCGCCGGCCGCATCCTCGCGCCGGCGGGCTTGCTGGCCGCCCTGTCCGGCCTGTGGATGGCCGTCTTCTATCCGCTGCCGCCCGGGGACGGACCGGCGCTGTTGGTGCTGCGGCTGGTCTTCGGCTCGGCCATGGCGGCGAGCATTGTCCTGGGAGTCGTGGCGGTTGTGCGCCGCGACTTTGTGCGGCACGGCGCGTGGATGACGCGCGGCTACGCGATCGGCGTCGCCGCGGGAACGCAGGCGCTGACAGGGCTGCCGTGGATGCTGCTGGTGGGCCCGCCCGACGAGCCGACCCGGGCGGTGCTCCTGGGGGCAGCCTGGGTGATCAACCTTGCGGTGGCCGAGTACGTCATCCACCGGCGCGCCAGGCGGACCGTGCGCACCAGACGGACCGTGCGCTTGCCCGCCGTCGTCGAAGTCGCCGGAAGCGTGCCGGCTCGCCGTACTCTTCCGGCGAAGCGGACGGTTTCCGGCGACGTGGAGGCCGGGCGGCTAGACTCACGCGCATGACAATTGTGGACGATCAGGGCCGCCCGGAGCCTCCCCTCGCCTCCGACGAAACCGCGACCCTCCTGGGTTTCCTGGACTACCAGCGGGCCACGCTGGCGTGGAAATGCGCAGGGCTGGACGCGGCCGGCTTCGTGGCTACTACCGCTGCCTCATCGATGACGCTGGGCGGGCTCCTAAAGCACATGGCCTATGTGGAGAGCGAATGGTTCTCCCGTTCCCTGCACGCCCGGGACCGGGAGGCCCCGTTTGCCGCCGTGGATTGGAAGGCCGACCCGGACTGGGAGTGGCACTCCGCCGCCGGGGACACCCCGGACCAGTTGCGCACCCTGTGGCAGGACGCCGTGGACCGGTCCCGGGCCAGCGTCACGGAGGCCCTGGCCGGCGGCGGCCTGGACCAATTGGCTCGTCGCCCGTGGCCCGACGGTTCGGCACCGAGCCTGCGCTGGATCCTGTGCCACATGATCGAGGAGTATGCCCGGCACAACGGCCACGCCGACCTCCTCCGCGAGGCCCTAGACGGCGAGACGGGGGAATAGGCGGCGAAACAGGGGAGTAGCCTCGAGRCACCCCTCCAACCACTTGTTGCGCTATCGGTCATGGCTGTTATGGACGCCGAATGACGACCAGGACTGATAGCGCAACCAGGTTAGGCAGCTTGGATTTAGTAGGCCTTGACCCGYTGTTCGACGACGAGGTGGACCAGGGCGAACACACCGTCCCGGTCGATGGCGGCCAGCGCCGCCTCGAGGGCGGCCGGCACGTCCTTATCCTCGGTGACGGTGATGCCGAAACCGCCGAACGCCCGGGCCATCATGCCGAAGTCGGGGTTCTTCAGCTGCGTCCCCGACACCCGGGACGGGTAGTGGCGTTCCTGGTGGGTGCGGATGGTGCCGTACTCCTGGTTATCCATCACGATGATCAGCGGCGTGGCTCCGTACTGGGCGGCCGTGGCGAGCTCCTGGCCGTTCATGAGGAATTCCCCGTCGCCCGCGATGGTGACCACCCGGCGCTCCGGGCTGGCCAGCGAGGCGGCGATGGCCGAGGGCACCGAGTACCCCATGGAACCGTTCCGGGCGCTGATCATCGAGGCGTAGCGCCGGGTGGGGAAGTACCGGTGCGCCCAGTTGGTGTGCTCGCCCGCCCCAAACGTCACCAGGGCGTCCTCCGGCAGCAGCGGCACGAGGTTGGCCATCAGGGTGTCCATCTTCGCGGGCCCGTCGCCGGGGACCGACGGCGGCAGGCTGGCGAAGGAGCGCTGCTCGGCGCGCATCCGGGCCGTCCACGCCTTCCACTCCTCCTTGACGGGCAGGTCGATGTTGACCAGGTCCCGGACGAAGGCGTCCGGCTTGGCCAGGATCTGGCGGGAGACCGGACCGGAGCGGCCGCGCAGCGAGGGATCGATGCTGACGAGGAAGTTGTTCTTGTTCCAGTCCTGCCGGCACACGAAACCGTCCGTGATCACGTCCCCCGGGACCGTCCCGACGAAAACGAGCAGGTCGGTTTCCTCCAGGAGGTCATAGGTGGGGCGGGGCCGGCCGTAGCCGATCGGCCCCACGTAGCTGGGCGAATCAAAGGAGACGGTCCCCTGTGTCCGCCACTCCGCCGCGGCCGGGATGTGGTGCTTTTCGAGCCAGCGGGTTAGTTCCGAGGCGGCTTCCTGGGTCCAGTCATTCCCGCCGGTGACAAAGAGCGGCTTCTTCGACTGTGCCAGCGCCTCAGCCAGCGCACCGGCATCGGTGCTGCTCATCCCGCCCGCGGCCACCGGGATGGCCGGGTGCAGGGCCGGATCAATGGGGACCCGGATGATGTCCTCCGGCAGGCCCACTACCACGGGCCCGGGACGGCCGCTCATGGCCGCGAACATTGCCTCCGCGACAATTTCGGAGGCCCGCTCGGGGTGGTCCAGGACCATCACGCGTTTGGCGCCCGTGTCGAACCACGCCTTGATGTCGAACTCCTGGAACGCCTCGCGGTCCCGGTGCGCGAACGGAATCAGTCCGACGAAGAGCAGCATCGGGGTGGAGTCCTGCCACGCGGTGTGCAGGCCCACGTGGGCGTTCGCTGCCCCGGGGCCGCGGGTGACCATGGCGACGCCGGGACGCTGGTTCATCTTGCCGTCGGCCTCGGCCATGTAGGCGGCACCGCCCTCGTGCCGGCAGACCACGGTCTCGATCTCAGAGCCGTGCAGCCCGTCGAGGACGTCCAGGAAGCTTTCCCCGGGGACAACAAACGTGCGTTCTACCCCGTGCGCCGCGAGCGAATCAACAATCACGTGGCCGGCGGACTTGAGGGTGCTGGCGCCGTTGCGGTTATCCAGGACAGCCCCTGGGGCCGTCTGCACGGGTTTGATGGTGTCGCCTTCAACTGGGTGCGTGTCGGTTGCGGTCATTATGGATGCAGACTCGGTTTTCATCACTACTTGTCTTCTTGGGTTGGGTTGGGTTGGCGGGCATGGCATGTCCACTGAATCCAGCGGAACGGTGGCTAGTCTGTTTCCGGTCCGGTGCAGAAGAAGCAGACGTCCTCGCAGCTGTCGTTCGACGCCGGCGGCTTGTCTTTGTGCGCAGCTGGCGGGTCGAGTTCCTGCAGAGTGCTGGTTCGGCCGGGACTCAGCGGGTTTCGTGGCTTCATGAAGGCTTTCGCGTTGGGTGCCGGGTTGCGGGATTGGTCGGCACTGGGATGTTCGATTAGCGGATTGGAGTCCGGTTGGCCAGCACGGGCGCGGCGCCAGTGAAGCCGTCGCGGGTTTCGGCGATGTCGTGGATTTGTTTCCGGCAGGCGTACCAGCCGCCTACCATCAGCGCGCAGGCCACCAGGGTCACCAGCAATGTGAGCGGGGAATCGATGAAGACCATGACGAGGACGCCGAGCAGGAATACCAGGGAGAGGTAACCGGTGTAGGGGGCGCCGAACATCCGGAAAGTGGGGCGCTCAAGCCAGCCTTTGTCTGCCCACCGTTTGAGCTGGATCTGGCAGAGCACAATGGTGGCCCACGTGACGACGATGCCTACAGCGGCGACGTTCAGGACGATCTCGAAAGCCTGGCCGGGGACCAGGTAGTTCAGCGGGACCCCGAGGAGGGAGACGCCGGCGGTGATGGCGATGCCGCCGTAGGGGACACCGGCCTTGTTCATCCGCTGGGCGAACTTCGGGGCCGATCCGGCCACTGACATGGAACGCAGGATGCGGCCGGTGGAGTAAAGACCGGCGTTCAGCGAGGACAGGGCGGCCGTGAGGACCACGAGGTTCATGATGACGTCCACGCCCTGGATACCGATGGATCCGAAGAACGTCACAAACGGGCTGACGCCTTTTTCATACGAGGTGTAGGGCAGCAGCAGGGCGAGCAGAATGACCGAGCCGACGTAGAAGACGGCGATCCGGAAGACCACGGAGTTGATGGCCTTGGGCATGATTCTTTCGGGGTTTTCGGTTTCGCCGGCGGCGGTACCGATCAGTTCGATCGAGGCGTAGGCGAACAGCACGCCCTGCATAAGGATGATCATGGGCAGCAGCCCGTTGGGGAAGAGGCCGCCATTGTCGGTGATGAGGCTGAATCCGACTTCCTGGCCTTCCACGGGCGTGCCGAACATGACGAAGTAGGTGCCGACCAACAGGAATGCGACCAGGGCCGCGACCTTGATCAGGGCGAACCAGAACTCGAGCTCGCCGAACACCTTGACGGAGACGAGGTTGAGGCAAAGGACCACGACGAGGGCGATCAGCGCCCACGCCCACTGCGGTACGGCCCCCATCCAAGGGATGTATTTGCCGAAGAAGTTCATGTAGAGGGCCGCGGCGGTGATGTCCACGATGGTGGTGGTGGCCCAGTTGATCCAATAGAACCAGCCGGAGATGAACGCGGCTTTCTCTCCGTAGAATTCGCGGGCGTAGGACACGAACGATCCTGACGAGGGCCGGTGCAGCACCAGTTCACCCAGGGCGCGCAGGATCAGGAACGCGAAGAAGCCACAGACGGCGTAGGCGATGACCAGTGACGGGCCTGCCGCGTTGAGCCGGCCGCCGGCACCCAGGAACAGGCCGGTCCCGATGGCCCCGCCGATCGCGATCATCTGGATCTGCCGGGGCTTCAGGCTCTTGTGATAGCCCGAGTCCTCCGCGTGGATCAGGGAATCCGAAGCGTGGGCGTGGCCGCCATCGGCCTGGTACAAGCCAACCTCGTCATTGGGGTTGTTGGGCATGGGTGTTCCTTTCGATCTGTCAGAGATCTAAATGGGGTTCTGGAGGGAGATTGTGGGGACAGCCGGACGTCAGATCAGAAAATCGACCACCCGGTCCGGTCGGACAGGTCAGCGAGAGCCGCCGTGCCTGCCAGGGAATTTCCTTTGGAATCCAGCCGCGGGCTCCAGACGCAGATGGCGCACTGGCCGGGGACAATCGCCAGGATGCCGCCGCCTACACCGCTTTTCCCGGGAAGTCCCACGCGGTAGGCGAACTCGCCGGCTGCGTCATACATGCCGCAGGTCAGCATGATGGAGCCGATGCGCTTAGCCTCGCTCCTGGAGATCACCGCGCCTTGTACTCCACGACCATCCTGCGCGAGGAATAGACCTGCCTTGGCCACCTCCACGCAGGTCATCATGATTGAGCACTGCCGGACGTAGTTCTCCACCACGGCTTGTGCGGGCTGCCGCAGGTTGCCGAATTCCTTCAGGAAGTGGGCGAGGGCCAGGTTGCGGCTGCTGCTGGAGAGTTCACTCTTTGCGGCCGCCTCGTCGATGAACGGACCCTGTCTTCCATTCTGGTGACCCACCTGGCCGGTGAGGAAACGCAGGACCTGGGCGGCGGCGTCGGGAGTTCTTTCCATCAGATGGTCGGTGACCACCAGGGCGCCCGAGTTGATGAACGGGTTCCGCGGGATCCCGTGCTCGACTTCAAGCTGGACCAAAGAGTTGAAGGACGTCCCTGAAGGCTCGCGAAGGACCCTGGACCACAACGAGCCGGAGTCATCGGCGCCGAGCGCCATCGCCAGGGTGAAGACCTTGGAGATGCTCTGGATCGAGAACGGAAGATCGGCGTCGCCGGAACTGAATAGCTCCCCGGACGTTGTGGCAACCGCGATGCCGAAACGGTCGAACGGCGGGGACTGCAGGTGGGGAATGTTTGCGGGGACTGACCCCGCTTCCGTCCGGGGCCGGTGGCCGCGGACAATGTCATCCAGTAATAAGGCAAGCGGCGGCGAATCAAGTGTTGTCATCATTTCTTGCCCACGTGCTCCTTCTGTGTGCCGGACCACTCCTGAACATGCAGCAGCGCGACCAGTGCATGGCGGGGATTGCCGAAGTCCAGGCCGGTGACCCGGCTGACCTTGCCGATCCGGTAGTAGACGGTGTTCTTATGCAGCTGCATCCGCTTCGCGCACTCGGCCACGTCGAGTGACGCGTCGAAGAAGGCACGCAGGGTTACGGCCAGTTCCGCGTCGTCGCGGAGCAGGGCCCAGAGGCTGCGGTGCCGGAAGGCCGCCGTCGTAAAGTTCTCCACTGCGTCGTGGAAGAGGATCTCGGCTTCGAAATCGTCCACCGTGGCAACCGAAACTTCGCCGGAGCGGCGCATGCAGCCCAGCAGCGCTTCGCATATTCCGGTCACGGAATGGATTGATAGCAGATCGGGAACAGCGGGGCCGACGGCGGCAAAGGGGCTGATGCCGAGGTGCTTGTTGGCGTCCTTGACGATTGCCTCGGCCAGACTCCGCAGACCGGCCCCGGCGTTGGCGGACTGCAGCCCGGGAAGGATCACGGCGGTGTCGCCGTGGAACTGTCCCACGATGGCTGAAGGCTTGTAGGCGGCTGCATGGATTGAAGCGAGGTTGGCCAGCTCGCCGTGTTTGAGTGCGGCGTCGTTCTCCTGGGCTTCGGACGCGGAGAGGCCAATCAGGATCAGGGCCGCAGGGCGGTCCGCTGGGATTTTCTCGCTGTGCGCGCTCGCCGCAGCCTCCGCGGGACCCGAAAGGAGGCGCACGATCCGGTCCTCGCGCATGTGCACGGATTGCTGGTTGCGGTACCGGATCAGCTCGGCGGAGGCCCGCGCGGCCGAGCCGGTGAGCACATAGTCGACGTCGTCGCCRAAGCCCCCGCCGGTTTCCTGGAGCCAGATGTAGCCCATGATGCGGTCACCGGCGAACAGGCTGATGGCGACGCGCTCCCGCAGGCCGTCCTGGGGCCGGGCGGGAACCCGGACCGGCAGGCGCGTCCGGTGCAGCTCGCGGTAGGCGCCGAGGTCCTTGAGCAGGAGTTCGTATTTGCGCGGGCCGCGCCGGGCCAGGATCGAGGCCTTGCGCAGCTCGTCAATGGCGTTGGTGACCGTGGAGTAGGCCAGGACCTTGTTGGCGGCGTCCTCGATCACCACGTGGCTGGAGGTCAGGCGGGCCGTGGTCTGGGCGATGGCGAAGAGGTCTTCTTCGAGCAGGGTCAGCACTTCGCGCTGGTAGCTGGGCGGCTGGATCCGGTCCTTGGCGATGGACAGCAAGCGGTCCCAGTCTGCCGCCGGGTCCACCAGCAGCAGGCCGGTTCCGGCGGCGCGGAGCAGCTCTTCGGCTTCCGCCAGTTCGTCGGGGCTGCCCTTGACGGCCAGGACCAGGGGCGGGCTTTTCAAGAGGCGCCGCACTGCGGGCAACGCGGAGCGTCCGCGAACGCCGATCAGCAGGACGAACGCAGTCGCGCCGTCGGCGGTCTCGTCATCGGCGTCGACGATCAGAAAGCGTTCGATCACAGCATCCGTGCGGGAAGGCCGAAGCATCAGGCTGGCGAAACCCAGCGGAAGATCCGCGAGGATGTCGTCCACTGTAGCTGCGGCCATGGGCTTCTTTCTGACATTGGCACCCTTCCCGGACGGCTTTGTCCGGACACCTCAGCCTATCCAGCAGGCATCGCCCAAAGTATGGAAAAGTTCCTAAATTACGCGGCCCGTTTTAGGTCTACGGACCAAGGTGAGGTCTGCAGAGCTGCGGGGGCCTCATCGATTGCTCCGTAGGTGCCGTAATCACTCGTCAAAAGGGCTTTTACGGAGCAACCGACGGGGTTTGAGGACCGGAAGGGGACCGGTCATCATGGAGTGTTGGTGCGTCACTGCGGAACCGACGTCCGCCGCACCCGCCGCCACTGGCGCTGACGCCCTTAGGAGAACGCATGGAGACGCCCCCCGACCTGATCGACTTCACGGCAGGCGGCGCCCGGTCCGGAGACCTGGAGGTGGCCTGGATCCACGGCTCGGAGTCGGCGAAGCACAACACGGACCCGGACATCCAGGTCCACGCCTACGACGGGCACACGTTCATCCTGCGCCAGAACATGGCGGTCAACTACGAGGCGCCGTTCATGTTCCTGCTGTTCGGCAACGCCAGGGCCGTCCTGATCGATACCGGCGCGACCGCATCCGCGGACTTCTTCCCGCTGCGCCGCGTTGTCGACGGCCTCATGGACGCGTGGCTCGCCGCCCATCCCCGCGACGGCTACGGCCTCCTTGTCCTCCATACCCACCCGCATGGCGATCATGTCGCAGGCGATGCCCAGTTCGCCGGCCGTCCCGACACCGTTCTGGTGGATGCGGCCCGGGACAACGCCTGGGAATTCTTCGGATTCACTGACGCCAGTGACCCGGACGCCAGTGACCCGGACGCCGGCGACCCGGACGCCCGTGACTCGGACGACGGCGACCCGGACGCCAGTGACCCGGACGCCGGCGACCCGGACGCCCGCGGCGGCGCCGGTCAGCCCGCGCAGGTGGACCTCGGCGGGCGCGTCCTGGCATGCTGGCCCAGCCCGGGGCACCACAACGCGGCCGTGACGTTCTACGATCCCCACACCGGGTTCCTGCTCACCGGAGACACGGTCTATCCCGGCCGGCTCTACATCCAGGACTGGCCAGCGTTTGTGAGCACCATCGAACGGCTGATCGGGTTCTGCGCCACCCACACCGTCACCCATGTCCTGGGCTGCCACATCGAAATGTCGCGGCAGCCCGGCGTCGACTATCCGATCTTCACCACCTACCAGCCCGACGAACCACCGCTGCAGATGACCGTGGAGCAGCTCCGGCAGATCCGCCGGGCCATCGACGAGGTGGGCGGACGCCCCGGCCGGCATGTGTTTCCCGGGTTCATCCTCTGCCTCGAGGGGGAGTGAGCGGACGGTAACGCCGGCCTCCAGCCCTCAGCGCCCCCGCAGCGACGCCGCGGCCGGGACGCCGGGCGGGAAATCGGGCAGCGCCCCTGCGGGCGTGTGGAAGATCCACAACGAGAGCGCACGATAGGTGGCCCAGTCGTCGTCGGCCGCCCGCAGGGACGCGATCTCGGTGCCGTCGGGTTGCCTGGTGGTGCGGATGACCTGCAGCCGGACCGGCGCGGCCTCCGGCAACCGGAGCGTGACTGTCCCCGAAGCCGGCAGCGTGCCGTGCGGGAAGCGGACTGCGGCGCCTCCGACCGAAATGTCCAGCAGCTCTCCGCTGGTGCCCTCGGCCTCCACCGGCGCGGACACCTCCATCCGGTAGGCGTTGCGGCGGGATGTGGCGAATTCGGCGGCCCGGATCCTGCGCGTCCCGAGCACCAGGACCGCGCCGGCGAGCACCAGCCAGGCACCGGACGCCACCGTGGAACCGGGCGTCGTGCGCCAGGGCACCAGCCCGGCCAACCCGGCGGCCGCGTAAAGAATCACCGCGGAGATGAGGACAACCATCACGATCAGGATGCGCGGGGTCCGGCCCCGGAGCCGGAGGTCGGCGGCGCCCTTGGGCGTCACCTGGAACTCCAGGATGTTCCGGGACATGAGCCACCAGAGGCACGCCAGGCCGACCGGGACGCGGAAAATCCGCAGGGCGAAGGCCGTGGGCCAGTGGATTTCGTTGCGCATCAGCTGCTTGGACCCCCACAGGCGCACGGTGAACATGACCAGGAAGACCCCGGTGAAAAGCAGCGGCCCGGCGGTGGAGGTCTGCGCCCCGGACAGCATGATCACCACCGGAATCAGGAAGGCCACCAGCGTGGCGATGCCCTCCAGCCACCACAGCGTGCCGTTGAGGTACTCGTGGTAATTCCGCCACGACAGCCACCCCTTCGCCGCCCACAGCTTCTCGCGGACGAGGATCTGCATGGCGCCCATGCCCCAGCGCCGGCGCTGCAGCAGGTACTGGTCCGGCGTCGCCGGCGCGAGCCCGACGGCGAGCGTCTGGTGGTGGTAGACGGTCCGCCAGCCGCGCCGGATGAGTTTGAGCGTGGTGTGCATGTCCTCGGTGATGGTCTCGGTCGCCACGCCGCCCACCTCCTCCAGGGCGCTCAGGCGCAACAACGACGTCGACCCGCACCAGAAGGGTCCGGCGCCGGGTACGTTGCGGGACGCCATGAGGACGTTGAAGAAGGTGCCCTGCTCACCCGTGATGCCGTCGTCGTCGAACGCGCCGCCGTTGTAGAAGGACTGCGGACCCTGGATCAGGGCGATCCCGGGGTCTTCGAACCAGCCCAGGGTGGCGGTGAGGAACGTGGGCAGCGGGACGTGGTCGCAGTCCAGGACCGCGATGATGTCGATTCCCGGGCCGCCGGCGGCCTTCTCCGAGGCCATCAGGGACAGTGCGTGGTTCATGTTGCCGGCCTTGGCGTGGTCGTGGACGGCCCGTCGGACATACCGGGCGCCGTAGGCGACGCACATTTCTTCGACCCAAGGCCGGTCGCCGTCGTCGAGGACCCACGTCTCATGCGCCGGGGCCAGTTCGCAGGCCGCCGCAACCGTGGGCGTCAGAACCTCGATGGGCTCGTTGTACGTGGGGATCAGCACCGCCACCCGCATGCCGTTCGGGGCCTCCGTCACGGGCGCCGGCGGATGGCTGTCGATGTTCCACACTGACCACGCCTTCAGGATGAGTCCGGCCAGCGGCAGGGCCTCGAAGGTGACCAGGATCCAGGCGATGGCCAGGTTCCATTCACCCGACGGCATCGTGAACAGGACACGCCACGTCAGGTAGAGGACCAGGGCGGCGTTGGCCGCGATACCGCCGACATGGGCCAGCCTCCGGGACCGGGGTGCTTCCGCTCCGGGAGGGCCGAGCCGGGCGGCCCAGCCGGCAATGCCGGCCCGGGTCAGGGCTGTGGCGTCCGGTGGTACGGGCCGCGGCGCAGCGGATGTGGTTCCGTCGGACAGCCCTTGAGCCGATGCATTCTCGGCGCGCTGCCGCAGATCTTCACGCAGATTCTCACGAGGCACGTGATCTCCCTCAGCTAGATCCGGTGCTCAATGTCCGATCAGCGTAGCCGCGGCGTGGCACCCGGGACCGGATCCGCCGGAATCCTTGCGCAAAACTGCGTAGGGAGTCCGCTTCGTCCTACTGCTTTGATCTATTGCTTTGCAACGTGCTCCGCGTCCTCGGGTCCGACGAAATTGCACGAGCCGGGGTGGCGCTTGGGCAACGTGCACGTGCGCCCGGTGGGCAGGTGGACGTTGGCGCACCGGCCCGCCATGGCCACGTCTTCGCGGACATGCGTGACGTGCGTGCTGCTCTGGTCCTCGGGCGCTTCCTCGCTGCTGGTTTGTAGGGGGCTTCCGGACGCGCTCTGGTTTTGGCTGTTCACGGCTGCAACTCCTCGGGATCTGCTGTGCAGAAAAGATGGGAAGGACGCTTAGTTTTATCCGAAGTCCCCAGCTTCGCACGGGTGGGTTAACACCGGGTTACGGGTGTGTAAGGATCCCGTCTCGGCGAGGGGGCGGGTTGCAATGGCCGCGGTTTGCTGCCGCGCGGACCTTTTGCCGCCGCCCGGCTGTTCCTCATACTGGAAGGCAGATCCGCGATTCCGACAGGCGAGGACGGTGGTGACTGATGAGCAGCGGGGTCAGTGGTTCCAACAGCGCTTTCCGGCGCCGGGTGGAGCGTGCCGCGGAACTCCGGGCCGTGCGGGCCTCGGGCAGCACCGCGCAGGAGAACGACGAGCTCAACACCGCCGAGGAGGAACTCCGGCAAAAGCGCGCCAAGATCGACGACGCCGCCAAGGCCGAGTACCTGATCCGGGATGCCATGGCGCAGGGCAAGTTCGACAACCTCAAGTACGCCGGCAAACCCATTCCCGGGCTGGGCGAGGCGTACGACCCCGACTGGTGGGTCAAGGGCCTGATCCAGCGGGAGAACATCTCCGGCCTGGGCCCGAAGGCCATCCTGCTCCGCACCGAGGACGCCGAGCTCGACGCGCGGCTCGATGCCCAGTTCAGCGAAAAGCAGGTCCGCGAGATCGTGGAGGACTTCAATGCCCGGGTCATCGACGCCCGGCGGCAGCTACAGGGCGGGCCGCCCGTGATCACCAAGACGCGGGACGTCGACGTCGAACTGGACCGCTGGCGGGGCCGCCGGGCTGCCGCGGCCGCCGTCGCCCCTCCGGAGCCGGAGCCGAAGCGGCCCTGGTGGCGGCGGCTGTGGAGCGGGGCGGGCCAGGCGCCGCCGAACTAAACGCCCACAGGCTACGGGCGCCGTCGAACTCCTTCGGCTTATTACCCGGGTTACCCGGGTGCCCGCCCTTCGCAGCTGCCGCAGAGAAAACATCTAGGAGATAACAATGTCTGAACAGGAACCCGTTCTGGTTGTCGGTGCAACGGGATCGCTCGGTGGGCAGGTCGTCGACCGGCTTTTTGACCGGGGCAAGAAGGTGCGGGCGCTTGTCCGCCCGAGCTCGGACGCGGGCAAACTCGAGGCCAAGGGCGTCGAGATAGCCCGCGGCGACATGCTCGACCTCGATTCGCTCATCGCCGCGATGACCGGCGCCGCCGCTGTGATCACGACGGCGGCCGGGTACACCGGGAAGAACAAGAACGCCCACGAGATCGACACGCGGGGCAACGCCAATCTCGCCATCGCCGCCAGCAAAGCCGGGGTGCCGCGCTTCGTGCTCACCAGCATCCTCACGAGCGACCAGACACCGAATGTGCCGCATTTCTGGCACAAGAAGCTCGCCGAGGACAAACTCGAAGAACTCGGCGTCCCGTTCGTTGCCCTGCGTCCCGGTGCATTTTTCGATCAGATCGCCCAGATGGGCGGTGACCCGTTCGAGAAGGGCCGGATCGTCTGGCTTGGCTCTAAAAGCGTGCCCCTGACATTCGTTCTGGTCAGCGACGTCGCGACTTATCTCGCGGAAGCCGTTGACGCGGACATCGCCGCCGGGGAACGCATCGATCTGGGCTGGAGCCGGCCGATCAGCATGCAGGAGGGCGCTGGGCTGGTGTCGCGGCTGGCGAATAAGAAAATCAGGGTCGTGTCCATTCCCGCCGGTCTGCTCCGCGCTGTGGGCAAGGTTGCGGGAAAGTCAGCCCCGCTCATGAAAGACATGGGAGCCATGGCGGCCTGGTTCGATACCGGCCGCTACGTGGCCAAGACGAGCCGCCAGGCAGAGCTCTTCGGTCCCGCGCCAACTCCGGAAGACGCGGTCGCGCGCTTCGCTGCGCGGTTGGGCCATGGAGGAGCGCAGTCCTAATGGGTGTGGCGGGGTCCAGACTAACGGGCGGTCCCGCCGGGTCGCACGTGCGGCCGCGAGATGCCGGTCAAAGGTCCGTGGCTCCGCGGACGCAATCGGCGTAGCCTGCGCTTAGGGGAGCACTTCGCGCACCCGCGCGTCGGCACGAAACGGACGATGCCATGAAGAAATACGGCACAGATCATGATCCGCGGCCGGCGGCTTCGGCCGGGTCTGGGCGCCCGTCATCAGCCCGTGCACCGCTTCGCCTCGCCGCCACCCTGGCGTTTGCCGGCTTCACCCTGTCCGTGGTCGCCGGGTTGCTCCATGCCGATACGGCCAGCGCAAACGACCACCCGACGACGTTCGCGGAGTACGCCCGCAGCGGTATTTGGACGGCGGTCCACCTCGGCCAGTTCGCCGGCATGGCGCTTCTCATCTCCGGGCTGCTGGTCCTGCTGGTGGTCCTGAAAGCACCGAATGGGGCCATGGCCTGGACGGCCCGCTTCGGCGCTGTCGCCGTGGTCGCCGCGCTGGCACTTTACGCCGCGCTCCAAGCCGTCGACGGCGTTGCCCTCAAGCACGCCGTGGACGCCTGGGTTGCGGCCCCGGAGCCGGAGAAAGCTGCGCGGTTAGCGACGGCCGAGGGTATCCGTTGGCTGGAGTGGGGCATGCGCAGTTACCAGAGCTTCGTGCTGGGCGTGGCCCTGATCCTGACCGGTGCCGTGGTTGTCGGGGCGCGCCGCGTCTCCCGGCCGATCGGCTATCTCATGGCGCTGTCCGGGCTCGCCTACCTCGCGCAGGGCTGGATCATCGGGGCCGAAGGCTTCTCCCCGGCGAACACCATTCCCACGCTGGCGGGCATTGTCCTCATCCTCGTGTGGTCCGTGTGGCTGCTGGTCAGTGCCTGGTTCGGGAAGGACGCTCCACCCGGCGACAGGTGACTCGGCTGGCGGACCCTGTCCCCGCCCGGCCGAATTCGCCGGAAGCCTGCCAGTTCGCCGGAAAAGTCCGGCGACTTCGGAGGCATCCGGCGAATTCGCGCCCTTCAAGACCGGCGGCCGTCGGCTACTTGGCTCAGGGCAGCCGGTAGCGGATGCCCCAGCTGAGGTGCCAGGTCTCGCCGGGGGCCAGCCAGCGCAGGCCTTCGCCACTGTTGAAGGCGTCCGCCGGGGCCGTCATGGGCTCCAGCGCCACCGCCGTTACCGGGCCGCTCTCGCTGGGGAAGACACGGGTGGTGAAGGCCTGGACGTAGCCGAAGGACGCATCCATGAACAGTTGCACCTGGCGGCCGTCCGGGGCTTCCAGATAGTGCAGTGAGCTGCCGTCCGGTTCCCGGAGAACGCCGCTCCAGGCGTCGTCGAGGGCGACCTCGCGAATTAGCTGCCCTGCCCGGAAGTCGTGCTTAGTTCCGTGGACAGCCGTGGTGGCACCGGTCGGATTAAGTCGGTCGTTGACTTCGAGGTGGGCGCCGGCATTGATGACGAGCTTGAGGTCTTCCGTGGGCACAGCACCCACCCGGAGGAAAGGGTGGGCCCCCACGGCGACCGGGGCGGCCTTGGAGCCGGTATTGGTCAGGCTGTGGGTGACAAGAAGTCCATCTGCCGTGAGCTGGTAGCCGACCGAGGTCGCGAGTTGAAAGGGGTAGCCCGGTGCTGAGGTGATATCGGCGGCCAGCGTAATGCTGGCCGCCGTCCGGCGTGCTACCCGGTACGAGGCGCCGGACAGCAGCCCGTGCAGGGCGTTGCCGTTGCCGGGTTCTGTAATTTCCAGCTGCTGCGGGACACCGTCGTAGGTCCACTGGCCATCGGCCACCCGATTGGGCCACGGCACCAGGACCCAGCCGGCGCACGAGGGCGGAGCGGACTGGGCGGGGTAGTCCTGCAGGAGGGCGAGGCCGTCGATTTCCAGCGCGCGCAGGCTGGCGGCGATTTCCGTGACGACGGCTTTTTGGCTGCGGCCGTCCAACATTCCCTGCAGTTCGTAGTGCTCACCCATCGGCGAAGTTCCCTGCCTTGGCACGGTCAGCCTGTCCGTGACGCGGGTGCGGGGATGGTGCCGGGGGTTGGGCCGAGGCCTGCGGGATCGGCCAGGAATGGGGTGAAGGCCAGTTCCGCGGCGCCGATCATCATCAGATCTGACCCGAGTGCTGCGCGGTAGATCTTCGCCTGGCCCGCGGGACCGTCCATGGCCTGCGACCGCAGGATTGCATCCAACGACGCCGGGGCGAGCGCGTGCAGCGTTCCCAGGAAACCGTCCAGGACAATCGCATCGGGGTTGAAGATGTTCACGGCGTTGCGCAGGGCTATACCCAGATACGTGAGCTGGCGGCCGACTTCATCGTCCACCGCGGCGCTGCGGCTGTTCCCGAGCGCCTCTTCGAGGTCGGCGGTATCGCCGCTGCTCAACCCGGCCAGTTCCATGAGGCGGGACTGGGAGACTTCGGTTTCCAGGCAGCCCGTGGCACCGCAGTGGCAGGCGCTGCCGCCGGAACGGACAAAGGTGTGGCCGAGTTCCCCCGCGTAGCCGGAGGCACCCCTGAGCAACTGTCCGTCGGCGATGATCCCGCCGCCGATGCCGCTGGCGCCGCCGTTGAGATAGATCAGGTTCCCCTGCCCGGCACCGGCACCCGCGCCGAAAATCAGCTCGGCTTCGGCTCCGAGGGAGGCGTCGTTCGCGGCCTGGCACGGATAGCCGGTGGCCTCGCTCAGCATCCGGGCGACCGGTTCATTGCGCCAGCCCAGGTGCGGAGCGTGCCGCACGACGCCGTCGTCGCGGTTGACCAGGCCCGGCACGGCCATGCCAACGCCGGTGATCCGGTAGGACGCATCCAGCTCGGACCGCATCCCGGCGATCACGGCCGCTGCGATATTCACCGCTTCCCGGGCGCTCGGAATCCGTTCCGTTTCGAAGCGGATCTTCTTTTGCACTTTCCCGCCGAGGCTGACCAGGCCGATGGTGACGGCGTCGACCTCCGGGTTGACGGCCAGCGCCGCAATCGACGGGCTGGGGTGGACCTCGGGACTGGGCCTGCCTACCTGCCCCTCGCCGGAGGGCGCCGATTCATAGACCAGGCCCAGGGACGTGAGGTGGCCGATCAACGTTCCGACGGTGGAGCGGTTCAGCCCCGTTTGGCGGGTCAGTTGGGCGCGGCTGAGGACCCCGTGGTGATGGACGAGGGAGGTCAGCAACGACAAATTGTTGCGGCGCGACGGATCGGGCTCGCCCGTCGGCGCGGAAGCTTGGGTACGTGGAGGCATCATCGTGACAATATCAGCGGCCGAATACCGTGCGGTCCAGGAACGCGTTGCGGAATTTTCCGGCCGGATCCAGCCTGCCGGCCAGGGCTGTGAAGTCGGCAAAGCGCGGATACAGCGGGGCGAGGGCGGCGGCGCCGCCGTGGAACAGTTTGCCCCAGTGCGGCCTGGCGCCGAACGGGGCCAGTTCCGCTTCGAGGCGGGGCAGGATCGCGGTGACCGCGGGCTCGTCCCGGCGCCAGGTGAAGTGCAGGCCGATTCCGTCGCGGCCGTAGTTGGGGCTGAGCCACAGCTGGTCTGCTGCGATCGTGCGGACTTCCCCGACCAGGAGCAGGGGAGCGACGATTTTTGACAGGCCCCGCATGGTGCGGATGGCCTCCACGGCGTGCTCGCGGGGGATCAGGTATTCACTCTGCAGCTCCTCACCCTTGCTGGGGGTGAATTCCATCCGGAAGTGCGCGAGCCGGTCGGACCACGGCCCGGGAACGCCGAGTTGCTCCGTGCAGTTACTCCCGGACACGCCGGGCAACGGGTGCCGGGCCTGCGTGGCCGGGGTGCCGGAGAAGAATTCCGGGAATCCGGCGGGCAGCACCGCCTGGTCCGTGCGGTTCTTGAGCCATGCCTGGCCCACCTTCGTCCCGCTCCAGTCAGTGAACAGGCTCACGCTGTAGGCCGCGGACGTCACGTCGTCGAAGCTTTCCAGGACCTGTTCCCAGCCCAGGCCCTCAAAGACGCTCTGGACAATCTCGAAGCTGGGTTCAATGTCCAGGGTCAGGCGGCTGACGATGCCCAATGCGCCCAGTCCCACCACCATGCCGGCAAAGTCCGGGTCGCCGCGGCGCGCGGTGACCACGGCGCCGTCGGCGGTGATCAGCTCCAGCGCCGCCACGGCGGTGGCGAGGTTGCCGTTGCGGTCGCCGGAGCCGTGGGTGGCGGTAGCGACGGCGCCCGCCACCGAGATGTGCGGCAGCGAGGCGAGGTTGTGCAGGGCGAAGCCCCGGCGCTGGAGCTCTGCGGCGAGCGTCCCGTAGCGCGTGCCACCGCTGACGGTGACGGTCATGTTCTGCGCATCGACGCTGATGCCCGCGTCGAGCCTGTCCAGCACCACCAAGGTGCCGGCGGTGTCCGCAATGTCGTTGAACGAATGGCGGGACCCCAGCGCACGGATCTTCGCGGCACCCGTAACCAGGTCCTGCAGCTCGGCCACGCTGGCCGGATGGGCTATCTGCGGTGCCTGGTAGCCGTAGTTCCCCGCCCAGTTGCGTTCGGTCACCATCTGATCGATCACGGTTGCATCCTTCGCTCGGGGCTCTTTGCCCACGTCACAGCCATAGTGGTGCCGCGGACACGGCCGGTTTTGCTGTTTGTCACAACATAACAGTCGCGCAAAGATTCCGCTACAGCGAGTACCACATTGCCGGATTGGCACTGGAGCGAGTGGTTGACATCACGAAAATCCATAATATGTTTGTCTCTAGAACAATTCATTCTGAACCTGACCAATCGACGACCACCCCCTACCCTCGGAGCATTCAATGGCGATTCAGCCCACCCGTGACGACAAGTTTTCCTTCGGCCTCTGGACGGTGGGCTGGGAGGCCCAGGACCAGTTCGGCTCCGCCACCCGCCCGCCGCTGGACACGGTGGAAGCCGTCAACAGGCTCAGCGACCTCGGCGCCTACGGCATCACCTTCCACGACAACGACCTCTTTCCCTTCGGCTGCTCCGCGGCTGACCGCCAGCGCGAAATCGACCGGCTGACCGGCGCGCTGAAGGCCACCGGGATGATCGTCCCGATGGTCACCACCAACCTCTTCAGCCACCCCGTCTTCAAGGACGGCGGCTTCACCAGCAACGACCGCGGCGTCCGGCGCTTCGCCTTGCGCAAGGTCCTGGACAACATTGACCTCGCCGCCGAACTCGGTGCGGAAACCTTCGTCATGTGGGGCGGCCGGGAAGGCAGCGAATACGACGCCGCAAAGGACATCCGCGGCGCCCTGGAACGCTACCGCGAAGCCGTGAACCTGCTGGGCGACTACGTCACGGACAAGGGGTACAACATCCGGTTCGCCATCGAGCCCAAGCCCAACGAACCCCGCGGCGACATCCTCCTGCCCACCCTGGGCCACGCCCTGGCGTTCATCGAAACCCTCGAGCGCCCCGAGCTGGTGGGCATCAACCCCGAGACCGGGCACGAGCAGATGGCCGGACTGAACTTCACCCACGGCATCGCCCAGGCGCTCTACCAGGGCAAGCTCTTCCACATCGACCTCAACGGCCAGCGCAGCATCAAGTTCGACCAGGACCTGGTGTTCGGCCACGGCGACCTGCAGAACGCGTTTTCCCTCGTGGACCTGCTCGAAAACGGCGGCCCCGACGGCGGACCGGCCTACGACGGCCCGCGCCACTTCGACTACAAGCCCAGCCGCACCGAGGACATCGACGGCGTATGGGACTCCGCGGCCGCCAACATGCAGACCTACCTGCTGCTCAAGGAACGCGCCAAGGCCTTCCGCGCCGACCCCGAGGTCCAGGCCGCGCTGCAGGCCTCCCGCGTGGCGGAAATCAACGAACCCACCCTCAACCCGGGCGAAGGCTACGAACAGCTCCGCGCCGACCGCGCCTCCTACGAGGACTTCGACGCCGACGCCTACTTCGGCGGCAAGGGCTTCGGCTTCGTGAAGCTGCAGCAGCTCTTCATCGAGCACCTGCTCGGCGCCCGCTAAGACCGTGACGGCTGCTCCTATGAACCTTGTTGCCGGCGTCGACTCCTCCACCCAAAGCTGCAAAGTGGTGGTCCTCGACGCCGGCACCGGCACGCTGGTCCGCCAGGGCCGGGCCGCCCACCCGGACGGAACGGAAGTCCACCCGGACCACTGGTGGCGGGCCTTGTCAGCGGCGTTCGACGACGCCGGCGGGCTGGCGGACGTCAGCGCGCTCTCGGTGGGGGGCCAGCAGCACGGCATGGTGCTGCTGGACCACGCCGGCAACGTAGTGCGCCCGGCGCTGCTGTGGAACGACACCCGATCGGCGTCGGCGGCGGCCGCACTCACCGATGAAGTGGGGGCGGAGGACTTTGCCCGCAGGACCGGGCTGGTCCCGGTGGCCTCCTTCACCATCACCAAGATCCGCTGGGTCCGGGACCACGAACCGGACCTGGCGGACCGGGTGGCGGCTGTTGCGCTGCCCCACGACTGGCTGACCTGGCGGCTCCGCGGTTACGGTCCGGCAGCAGCCAGCCCGCTGGGCCCGGATCTGGACCAGCTCACCACCGACCGCTCCGAGGCCAGCGGCACCGGATACTGGAGCCCTTCGGCCGGCGAATACGATCTGGAGCTGTTCAAACTGGCCTTCGGCCGGGACGCCAGGCAGGCCAGCGGGGGTGCCGGGCACCGGGATCCAGGCACCGTGGTTCTGCCGCGGGTGCTTGGCCCCGGGGACGCCGCCGGGGCGGTCCACCCCGGCTGCTTCGGTTCCGCGACTCAGTTGCCCGGCCAGTCCGGATCAAGCCCGGCCGGACCCGGTCACCGCATTCTCCTCGGCGCCGGCGCCGGGGACAACGCGGCCGCCGCCCTCGGTCTGGGGGCCGAACCCGGTGACGTGGTGGTGTCCGTTGGCACCAGCGGCACGGTGTTCTCGGTGGCGTCCCGTGCCGTCGCCGATCCCAGCGGAACGGTGGCGGGCTTCGCGGACGCCAGCGGAGAATACCTGCCCATCGCCGTCACGCTGAATGCCGCGCGCGTGCTCGGCTCCGTGGCAGGCATCCTGGGCGTGGACTTCGACGAACTTGCGCGACTTGCCCTGGGCGCCGAACCCGGCGCCGGCGGCGTGGTGCTGGTGCCGTATTTCGAAGGTGAGCGCACGCCCAACCTGCCCCACGCCAAAGCCAGCTTCCACGGGCTCAGCATTGCCTCCAGCACCAGGAGCAATCTGGCCCGGGCCGCCATCGAAGGCATGCTCTGCGGGCTGTCCGGCGGCCTGGATGCCCTCCGCGCCCAAGGGAGCCCCGCAACACGGCTGCTGCTGATCGGCGGCGCCGTGCAGAACCCCGCGGTGCAGGCCATCTCGGCCCAGGTCTTCGACCTGCCGGTCGTGGTCCCGAGCCCGGGGGAGTACGTGGCCAGGGGTGCTGCCGTCCAGGCAGCCTGGGCGTCCAGCGGCAACCGGCCGGCCTGGCCGGTCGCGGTGGACGCCGCGCCCGCCCCGGACTTCCACCCAGCCATCAGGCAAAACTACCTGCGGGCGAGCAGTCGCGATGACCCCGGCAACTGAGCCGCTGCTGGCCGTAACAGTGCTGCTGGCCTCCGGCCACCAGGATCCGCCCGGTTTCCGCCGTGCCAACGGCGACTAGTGCCGCGGAATCTCCGGTTCCGGGTCCCCGGCGGCGGGAGCGGCCGTCGACTCCCGGACCACCAAGTGGGTGGCGAGTTCGACCCGCCGCGAGTCGAGCTCCTCGTTGTTGGCCAGCCGGAGGACGGCGCGCAGTGCGGCGCGGCCCATCTCCTGCAGCGGCTGCGTCACGGTAGTCAGGGCGGGGATGGACTGCTCCGCTTGGTACGTGCCGTCGAAGCCCACCACGCTCAGGTCTTCGGGGATCCGCAGCCCGTGCCGCCGGGCTTCGGCCAGGACGCCGAGGCCAATGCTGTCACTCCCCGCGAAGATGGCGGTGGGGGCTCGGGGAGGGCCATGAGCGCCTTGAGCGAGCGGATTCCGTGTTCGGGGCGGAATTTGTCCAGCATGACGTAGTCGGGCCTGATCTGGACTCCGCCGGCCGTGAGTGCCGCCATATAGCCATGGAGGCGGGCCTGGTTGCATTCGGCCGATTCCGGTCCGCCAATGTAAGCGATCCGCCGGTGGCCGAGGCCGAGCAAGTGCTCCGTGGCTTCCTTGCCGCCCGCCCAGTTCGTGGCCCCCACACTGACAACCTCCGACGGCGGCGGGTTGAGCGGATCGATCACCACCACCGGGATGTGCCGCCGGCGGAAGGCGCTCAACTGGGCCGTACTGAAGCCGGACGTCACCACAATCCCGGCGGCCGCGGACCATCCGATCACTGCCGGTCTCGGCGACTTCGATCTCGTCACCGAACAGTACTGGGTCCTCGCCGACGACTACATCGACGTCCTGGCCACCACCACCCAGAAGGTTCGCGAATGGGACCCCTGGCACCGGGAAGTCACCTCGCCCGCCGTCTGGACCCGGCAGTGGGGCAAGGGCAGGATCTTCGTCTGCACCCCGGGACACCGCGTCGAAATCCTCCAGGACAGCAACGTCCGCACCATCATCGAAAGGGGCCTGCTGTGGGCAAGCCGTTAAACGTTGGAATCATCGGCTGTGGAGCCATCATCGCCCAGTACCTGGTCAACTTCCGCCGGCTCGAGGACATCAACCTCGTCGCCGTCGCGGACCTTGACCCGTCCCGGGCGCAGGCAGTTGCCGACTCGTACGACGGCGTCCGGGCGCTCACAGTCGACGCGCTCCTGGCCGCCGACGACGTCGAACTCGTCCTGAACCTGACCATTCCCGCGGCGCACGCCGAGATCGCCCTCCGCGCCATTGCCGCCGGCAAATCCGTCTACGGCGAGAAGCCGTTGGCGGCAACCACAGCGGAGGCCTGCCAGGTCCTCGACGCCGCCCGGGCAGCCGGCGTCGTGGTCGGCTGCGCCCCGGACACCGTGCTCGGGACCGGGATCCAGACCGCACGGAAAGCCATCGACGACGGACTGATCGGCCGGCCCATCTCCGCGACCGCCACCATGGTCACCCCGGGGCATGAGCGCTGGCACCCGAACCCGGACTTCTATTACCAGCCCGGCGGCGGCCCGCTGCTGGACATGGGACCCTACTACGTCTCGGCCCTGGTCACCCTGCTCGGACCCGTGGTCTCGGTGATCGGTGCGGCCAGCCACACCCGCGACGAGCGGACCATCGGTTCGGGCCCACGCGAAGGCCAGAACGTGCCCGTGGCAACCGACACCCACGTCACCGGCGTCCTGGTCCACGCCTCGGGCGCCCTGTCCACGCTGGTGATGAGCTTCGACGCCGTGAAGACCAAGAGCCCCAACATCGAAATCCACGGTGAGCACGGCTCCCTCGTGGTCCCGGATCCCAACCACTTCGACGGCGACGTGCAGCTCTTCGCCCTCGGTGCAGACGACTGGGAGACCCTGCCCGTCTCCGCGGGCTATGTGGAATCGGGGCGGGGCTTCGGCATCTCCGATCTCATCCGCACGCCTGCGGGCCAGGAACCCAGGGCGGGCGGTGCCCTGGCATTGCACGCCCTGGAGGTGATGGAGTCCGTGCTGGAGTCGGCGCACACGGGTGCGCCGGTCCGGATCGGCAGCACGGTTGCCCGCCCTGCCCCCGTTGAGCTGACCGACCTGACTGCGGCGGCCGTGGGGGTCTCCTCCTAGCGCCCACTCAGGCACGCACGGCTGAATTCGCCGGAAACCTGCCCGTTCGCCGGAAAAGTCCGGCGACCTCGCAGCCTTCCGGCGAATTCGTGCGCCCGGGCCAGGGCGGGTCAGATGGTGCGCTGAGCCTTGGCGAGGTTCTCCGTGAGCTCGGCCGCGTTCTGCCGGATCACGTAGGCCGGGCGGTCCCGTTCCGTGCGCCAGCTTTCGGCGAGCGGGCCCATGTTGACGGTGTCGAAGCCGAATTCGTCGTAGAGCCTGGTCACCAGCTCGGCCGCTTCCGGGAAGTCGCTCGCCGTGGCCATGGCACGGCGGTTCGGGGTGCCGGCCGGCGTCCCGTCCGTGGTGATCTGGGAGAACATGATGTGGTTGAAAGCCTTGGCCACCTTGGACTGGGGAAGGTGCTCCTGCAGCAGGCCGGAGGTGGTGGCCTCGCCGGCATCCAGGGCCGGGATATGCCCGTCACGTTCCCAGTAGTAGTTGTTGGTGTCGAGGACGATCTTGCCGGCCAGCGGTTCCACGGGGACGTCCGGGAGGCTCCTGAGCGGCACGGTGACGACGGCGAAGTCGCCGGCTGCGGCCGCCTCGGCCGGCGTCGCGGCCCGGGCCTTGGGCCCCAGTTCCGCGACGAGGTCCGCCAGGGTCTCCGGACCGCGCGAGTTGCTGATCACGACGTCGTAGCCGAGCTCCACGGCCTTGCGGGCGATCTGGCCGCCGATGTGTCCTGCACCGATGATTCCGATTGTTGTCATGCCGGAGCAACACCCGGGCAGGCGAAGATATTTCGCCGGTTAAGGACGCTGTGCGGCTGGGACCGTCAGGCCACCGGCCGGGGCAGGCGAGTCCAATTCGCCGGAAGCCTCCCCGCTCGCCGGAAAGTTCCGGCGAGCCCGCAGGGTTCCGGCGAATTCGCGCGTAGAGAGGCTAGCGCGCAGGGAGGCTGGCGCGTAAGGGGGGGGGGGGGGCTAGGCCGTGGGGCCCGGTTCGTCGTCGGTGTCCGGGCCTTCTGCCGCGTCCTGGGAATGGGCGCGGTCGTCGAAGGGTTCAGCCGTTGCATCACCTTCGGCGGGGGTCTCGCTGTGATGACGCTCGGGCGCCTGTGAGTCGTCGCTCATGTCCGCTCCTTAGCTGCTCCTGCGGTGGATTGCTGGCTATTTGAACATCTAGCTCCCGCAGCGAGAGGGCTGTCAAGGGCCCCTGGATCCTGGGGATTCAGGGCGTCCGGCCGCCGGGACGGCTGGAATCCCGTTTGACTTCCTTGCGGGGACGCAGGGCATAGTCGCGGGACCGCTTGCTGGAGAGCGCCAGAAGCAACAGGATGTCCAGGGTCAGGCCGGGGAGATTGGACTTCAGGGTGATGTCCGGGCCGCCGTAGAAAACATCGACGGCCTGGAAGCAGATGGCAGCCGTGCTCAGCGCCATGGCCACCGTCCGGGCCCAGTTTCGGCCGAGGAACACGAACCACGCCAGCAGGATCTCGGCCACGGCAAAGAGCAGGACAAGCACCGTTGCGGCGCTGACGGCCAATTCCGCCTGGGCCTCCGTGACCGCCGGGCCGGCCACGGGCTGCACCAGTGAGCCGACGTGCGCGTCCTTGAAGAGCACCAGCGACAGGGCCAGCAGCACGGCCGCCGCCGCGCGGGCACCGACGAAGGCCGCCCCGACAATCGTGGTCGAAGGACGCCTGGTGCGGCCCTCGCCCGGGGCCGTGACGGACGCAAGCAAGCCCGCAGCGGTCGGCTCCGCGACGGTCTGCCTGAGATCGACGATCGGGAGATTGCCGTCGGTGGTGATGGTGTCACCCCCGCCGTTGCGCGCGTGATAGCCGGTGGAAAAATCACGGATCACCCTGAGCCCGGCCGCGGGATCGGCCCCGGTAATGGCGCCGACCACATGGTCGCGTTCGGCGTCGGTGTTCTCATCGATCTTGTGGGTGATCTGCAGGGTAAACAGGGACAGCCCGACGCTGCGGTCATACGTGCCGGCCGCCAACCAGTCGACGGCCAGCCCGCCCGGCAGCAGCCAGCCGGGCGGGCACCGCCAGAAGCGGACGTGGTGCCGTTTGCCCGGGGTGCCGTCGACTTCCTGCTGGTAGGCAAAATCCTGCTGGCGGCCGAACAGGAACAGCGGACTGACCGGGGCCTCGAGATAGCTGCGGCGCAGGAGGGTAGAGGAGACGATCCGCCGGCTGCTGGCCAGGGTCACGTCATCGGCCCTTGTCCAGCCCGCGGACCGCATCACGCCATGGATCTGCGGTTCCGATCCCAGCAGGGCTATGTTCACGGGATCACCCAGCAGCCCGTCGCTGGTGCGCGCCCGGCCGATGAAGTAGTCCGGAACGTAGAGCCGGGTCAGGATCCGGTGCAGACGGGGAAGCACCAGATAGGCGAGCAGGGCCCAGAAGATGAAGAGGAACCAGACCTGCGCCCAGCCCCATTCGAAGCTCAACTGCACCAGCAGCGCGGTCAGCCACACAGCCGCAACGCCGCCCACCACGAAGAACACGCTGTCCAGCACGGAGTACGGCACCGCTTCGGCGGGAGCTGTGACCTCAACCGCTGCCTTGGTCATGGCCGCCATACTACGCCCGCTATCGACGGAGGGCTGGCTCGAAAGATGAATCTTCTGGCCCCAAGGTGGAGCGCGGCCGGATGTGACCTGCCTGTGACAGCCGCCGTGGATAGGGTGACAGCATGGAACCACTACTGAAAGTTTTGCGGCATTGGGGCGCCCCCGCGGCGGCCGTTCTCTTCTTCACGCTGTGGTGCGTGGCCGAGGCCGGGCGGATGGGCCCGGGCCTCCACGCCTGGGAGGGGACGTGGCCGCTGATCCTCATGACGGCAGCGATTGCCTGCGCCGCCTGGAAGCCCTACGCGTCGCTCGGATTCACGGCAGGGCTGCTCGCGGGCCAACTGGGGTACGCCATTCCCGCGATGCACGCCAACCACTGGGCCATCTACCTCGGGGCGTTCGTGTCCCTGGCCTTCATCCAATGGACGGCCCGGCGAAGGACACGCTTCATCGCCGCGGCCGCCAACGTGGTGTTCGCCGGCGCCATGGCCTTCCTGATGCTGTCCTGGCGCTACGGCAACGGCGTCGGCTGGTTCCTTCCGCTGTACATGGGCGACCGGTGGACCTTTCAAGCCTACGGCTGGCAACTCTTTTCGCTGCTCCTGGTGATCGCGGCAGCCTGCGCCGCCGTCGGACTTCTGCTGGCGATGTACCAGGAACGCGGCAGCCTGTTCCAGGCCAGGACCATCGCCCAGACCAGCCTCAGGGAAGCCGAAGTGGACCTGATCGTGGAGCAGGAACGGACCCGGATCGGCCGGGACCTGCACGACGTCCTGGCCCACTCACTCGCCGTGATCGCGGCGCAGGCGGATGGCACCCGCTACCTGAGCAAGGACCAGCCGAGGGCAGTGCTAAACGCCCTGGAGAACATCGCGACGTCGGCCCGGAGCGCCCTGGTGGACGCGCAGCGCGTCATCGAGGGGGTGCACGACGACGGCATGGTCACGCCCCAGCCCCGGCTCAGCGACGTCGGGCCCCTCGTGGCGCGCATGCAGGGCAGCCTCGAGATCGAACAAAGCGAGTCCGGCACGCCCGCCGAGCTCTCCGCCGGGCAGCAGCTCGCCGTATTCCGGATCATCCAGGAATGCCTGACCAACGCCCTGAAACACGGCGGCCGCGGCACCGCGGTGCGGCTGCACCTGGACTGGAGCGGCCCGGGGCTGACCCTGCATGCGGCGTCAGGGATTCCGGAGACCGCAGGCAGGGACAGTCCGGACCCCGCCGCCGAAACGCGGGTGGGCCGCGGCCTCGCCGGGATGCGGGAACGCGCCCACCTCGCAGGAGGCTGGATGACGTCCGGCCCGGATGGCGAGCAGTACCGGGTGACCGTCTTTATCCCCTACGGCACAAGGACGGCCGACGCCGACGCTGCCGCCGCCAGCGCGGAGCCGGACCTGGTTCCCGTGGGAAGCCCTGCAGCGCGCCCGGGAATGCCGCTGGCCGAAGCCGGCGACCGTGGCTGATGCCGGGGCGGCCATTACCGTGGCGATCGTCGATGACCAGGCCCTGTTCCGGGCGGGAATCCGGATGCTGGTGGAGAGCCAACCCGACATGGCGATGGCCTGGGATGCCGGCGACGGCGCGCAGGCGGCGGCATTCGCCGTCGAACGGTGCCCCGACGTGATGCTCATGGACCTGCGCATGCCGGTCCTTGACGGCGTCGGCGCCACACGGCGGATCGTGCGGCAGGCGGAGGCCGCAGGCACCGGCGCGCCGAAGATCATCGCCCTGACGACGTTCAACCGGGACCAGGCGGTGGTTGACGCCGTGCACGCCGGGGCCAGCGGCTACCTGCTCAAGAGCGCCGAACCGGAGTTCCTGCTCGCCGCGATCCGGACGGTGTACTCCGGGTACTCCGTGATTGCGCCGGGATCAGTGCAGGATTTGTTCCAGCATGCCGCCCGGACCGTGCCGGCCGGAGGACCGGACCTGTCCGCGCTGGAGGTGCTGTCTGCCCGGGAACGGGACGTCTTCCTGCTCGCGGCCAAGGGGCTGGCCAACGGTGAGATCGCCGGAAGCCTGTTCGTATCCGAGGCGACGGTCAAGACACACCTCAGGAGCGTGCTGGGCAAGCTGGGCCTCGGGACCCGGCTCCAGCTGGTGKCCTTCGCCTATGAACGCCGGCTGCTGGGCTGAAACCCGCGGCTGGGCTGAAACCCGCGGCTGGGCTGAAACGCTGCTGGGCTGAAACCCGCTGCTGGGCCGAAACCCGGCTGGGCCCCCGGCTGAGACTCGCCGAGGGCCGCTGGCGCGGCGACTTGCGCCGCCGGATTCCTCACCGCCGCAGCGTCAGAAGCTCACCGTCTGGGTCAGGTATCCGTAGTACTGCCCCGAGATCGGGTGGATGGGATCGCCGCCGAAGCCGTAGTCGTGGTGCCGCTTCGAGTACGACTTTGTCAGGTCCAGGTACTGCTCCATGACGTGCTCGGCTGAACCCGTGCAGGCCTTCTGGCTGATGCAGAGGGCCACGGACCCTGCCACGGCCGGGCTGGCGAAGCTGGTGCCGTTGCTTACGTTGTAGCCGCCGGGCCAGGTGGAGAGCATGCACACGCCGGGGCCGGCGACCGTGTGGGCCTTGTCGTCACTCGTGGTGGCGAAGTTGGAGAAGAACGCCGGCTGGTCATCCTTTTGCCCGTACTTCGAAAAGTCGTCGGGGCCGCAGATCGGGGCGGCATCCCCGCCGGACTTTCCGTCGAAATCGCCCATCGCGGTGGCGGTCAGTACTTGGTCGTACGTGGCCGGCACGGTGTTGGCGAAGTCCTCACCGGCGTTGCCGGCCGCGACGGCATAGGTGACACCGGCCCGGACCGAGCGGCAGATGGCGTAGTGCATTGGGTCCGTGCCCTTGCCGCAGTTGGGTGTGTCCGCGGCGCCGCCGGCGATGCTGATGTTGGCCACGGCGATGTCGTTGCTGTCGTCATGGTCCTTGCGCGTCGAGGTCACCCAGTCAATCGCGCAGATCAGGCTTTCCTCGGAGATCAGGCCGGCGTCGTCAACCACCCGGACAGACCAGAGCGGAGTGCCCGGGGCGGTCCCGATGACGCCCAGGCGGTTGTTCCGGGCGCCGATTACGCCCGCGACGAATGTTCCGTGCCCCAGGACGTCAACGGGGGTCACATCGACGGGGGAACCGGACTGGCAGTCAACGCCGCCCTTGACGTTCAGGTCCGGGTGGGTCGCATCGATGCCGCTGTCGATCACGGCGACGTTGACGTTGATCCGGCTTGGCCCCCGGTCGAGGGCCTTCCGGACGTCTGAGCTGGTTCCGGCGATCCGCTTGCGCCACAACGGCGTCTCCTGGGTGGCCGCGGTTCCAAGATCCCGCGGTTGCTGGAAGGTCCGGCCCGCCGTGACGAAGTCGACATTGGGGTCGGCCTGGACGCGTTGCGCCTGGGCCGCCGTCAGGTTGGCAGAGTAACCGTTCACAGCGTTGCGGTAGACCTTCGATGCCGTGAATCCGTAGGCGCTTTGCTGGGCGGCTGCCGCCGCTCCGGCGTCCACGACCCCGTCCTTGAGCACCACGATGTAGTTTTGTGCCGGATTGACGGCGTTCGAAGGGGCTGCCGCCACCAGGCCGCCGCCAGCCGCCAAGGCAAAGGCCGCCAGTGAGGCCAGCCCGCGCCCGAACCAAAATGTGTCCGGTCTGGGAAGGGAGCTGCGCCGGTGTCTGCGCGGGGTCCGCGCCACCGATGTTAGCTTCGGTTTTGATGCCTTGCGGCTGGCTTGGCTGAACATCGTGGCCTCCCATTAAGCGAGTTCGCTAATTCGAGTGCCCCCCGCCCATATCTTAAGCCTCCGACCGCGTCTTACACCCGGGCCCTTTGGAAAAACTTGAGCCGGCCCCGGCGGCCGGCTCAGACGAGGCTGTCTTCCTTTGCGCGTGCGGAGGCGCTTTCCGGTGCCCGGCCGGCCGCGTGGGCCGACGCCGCCGCGTGGGCCGATGTCGCGGCGTGGGCCGCACCGGTGTGGTGGCCGAACGGGTTGAACCGGCTGAAACCCAGTTCGGCAAAGGCATACGCGGTCTCGGCGTGCTCGGACCGGTCGACTCCGGCGAGTTCGTCCTCGCGGCTGACCCGGAAACCCATCGTCTTGTGGATGGCGAGTCCGATCACCGCGGTCCCGAGGCCCGACACGGCCACCGTGATGAGGACGGCTACGGCCTGCGCGATGACCTGGTGGAGCCCGCCGCCGTAGAACAGCCCGCCGCCGGCACCGTCCACCGGGAGCGCAATGAAACCGAGGGCGAGCGTGCCGATCAGGCCGCCGCCGAGGTGGACGCCGACGACGTCGAGCGAGTCATCGAAGCCAAACTTGAATTTCAGGTCCACGAACACGGCGCAGGCCGCACCGGCCACGAACCCAAGGCCCAGCGCGGCGAGCGGGCTGATGTTGGCGCACGACGGCGTGATCGCCACCAGGCCGGCGACGGCGCCGGACGCCGCGCCCAAGGAGGTGTGGTGGCCGTGGCGGACCTTCTCGGTCACCAGCCAGCTGATCATGGCTGCGGCAGGGGCGGCCAGGGTGTTCACCCAGATCAGGCCGGCCTGCTCCACGGTGGTGGCGGCGCCGGCGTTGAAACCGAACCAGCCGAACCACAGGATGCCCGCGCCGAGCATGATGAAGGGGATGTTGTGGGGGCGGTGGCCGGGGTCCTTGCCGAAGCCGTGCCGGTTGCCCAGGATCAGGACCAGGACCAGCGCCGCGGTTCCGGACGCGATTTCCACTACGGTGCCGCCGGCGAAATCGATGACCTGGCCGAAGACGGCACTTACGGCGCCGCCGGCACTCATGAGGCCTCCGCCCCAGACCATGAAGGCCAGGGGGCAGTACACGAGGGTGATCCAGATGGGGACGAAGAGGGCCCAGGAGGTGAACTTCGCGCGGTCCGCGATGGCGCCGCTGATGAGGGCCACGGTGAGGATGGCAAAAGTGGCGCTGTAGCCGGCCTTGATCAGGTCCGGCGAACCAATGAGGCCGCTCAGGCCGAAGCTCGCGAACGGGTTGCCGGACACGCCGAGGACACCCTGTCCGGTGCTCATCGAGTAGCCCCAGAGGACCCACACCACGCCGACGATCCCCACCGAGACGAAGCTCATCATCATCATGTTGAGCGAGGCCTTTGCCCGGGTCATCCCGCCGTAAAACAGRCCCAGGGCCGGGGTCATCAGCAGAACCATCGCTGCCGACACAATCATCCAGACGCTTCCAGCAGTGAGCTCCACCGGCGGGTCCCTTCTCGTCAGTCTTCCGTACCGGGACACGTCGCCGCCGGCCCCCCGATCCGGATTTAATCCTCGCGGAGCCATGTTTCCGGCAGTGAGGTGAAAAGTTGCGGGCACGTTACGGGAATCGCGACGGCGTGAAGTTCGCGTGACCGGCATGTTTCAGGAATGTAAACAGGACCGCATGTGGCCGCCGGACGCAGGACGCGCCGCGGGCCACCGGCGCGACGAATTTCCGGTTACGACATGTGGCCGGAGTGGACGCTGTTGCCGTTGCGGGGGGCCGTTGCGTTGGTTATCCGGTAGCGGACCAGCATTCCGGCGCTGATGTGATCGTTGACGTGGCAGTGGAACAGCCACGTGCCGGGGTCGTCAGGGACCATGTCGGCCGTCACCATGGTCGCCGGGAGCAAGCTCACTACATCGGTGCGCATTCCCAGGGCCGTCACGGTGTTGCCGTGCCAGTGAGGGGTGTGCAGGTCCACCTCAGTGCCCATGCCCATAAGGTACCAGCGGACCCGTTCGCCCTTTTTCATGGTCATGGCGTCCAGTGGCAGGTTGCCGAAGACGTAGCCATTGACGGAGTGCATCAAGTTGCTCTCCCCGAACTCTTCATTGCCCGGGTCCACCGAAGCCGGGTCCCCGGCGAACCTGGTGATGTTGCGTTGCAGGTATGGGCTGGCGTTCTCGTCGCTGACCTTGAACTGCACGAAAAATTCGCGGTCCACATCCTCCGGGGTGCCGTCCGTGCGCGCGGCGCTGGCCTTCGTTATGACCATGGGACCAACCAGGCCGGCGTAGTCATCGCCAACTTCATCCGTGTGCGAGTGGTACATCCACATTACGGAACTGCCGTCCATCGGGCCGGGGCCGGCACGGTCCGGAACTTTGTAGCTATAGGTGTAAACGGTCCCCGGGGCGACAGCGTCGTCCCGGTGATCTGCCGGGCTGGTCCCGTCGTTGTACGGGGCACCTTCACTGCCCTTGTCATAGAAGACGCCGTGGGTATGCACGGAGACGGGGCGGTCCAGGTTGTTTTTGAAGACCACCTTGATCGTGTCTCCGACGACGGCGCGGATGACCGGCCCCAGCATGCCTAGATGCCGATCGGCAGCGGTCCGGGGCTTGAGCGTCCTGAATGAGGAATTGGTGTACTCCCGGTACAGGGACTTGATGTAGGTGCTGCCGATGCGTTGCGGTCCCTGCTGAGTGAAGACGGCGGCGGTTTCGTCGAACGGTTCACCCGTGATCTGGTCACTGCCGGTCGGCGCGTAGTTCCAGTCGACCTCATCCGCGCCGATGAAGTACGTGCGCGTCTGCGGCACGTAGTTCCCCTTGGCCGGGGCCGTCGCCGTGGCTGATCCGGAGATGATGATAATTGGGGCCAAGACCGCGACCATCCCCACAACCATGATGAGTACGATCCATCGCGGCCAGTAGAACGGTGCCATCCGGGCTTGCTGAGGCGTCATGGCGTGTTCGCCCATGATGCTGTCCCCTTTCAAATCCGGCCTACCGGATGACACGGCCTGACGGAACGGTAACAGGGGGATCTTTGACCAACCTTGGGTCTGCTTTCCAGAACCTGTGATTTAGAACGCCGGCCTGTCGAGCGGAATCTCAAGGCAGCGGGCGGAGGCGTTCCAGTAGCCCAGCGTGCCCAACTGACCGCTCAGCCGCTGCATCCGGGCGGCAATGCCGGGTGCCGATCCGCGGGCCAGGCGCGCCTGGAATCCGGCGATGATGGTCGGATGCAGCCGAAGCGTTCGGGGTGCGCCGGCGTCGGTGTCGAGCATGAACACGAAAGACTGGTCATTGCGCTCGACCGGGTCCACAGCGTAGTCGTCAATGAAGTCCCCGGCGCTGAAGATGATGGGACGGTTCCGGTGGATGCCGACGCCGCGAAATATGTGCGGCGAGTGGCCGAACACGACGTCGGCCCCGGCCTCGATGAGGTCCCGGGCAAGGTCCTGGTGCCCGGCCGGGACGTCGTAGCCCCAGTTGCCGCCCCAATGGGCTGACACGATGAGGACCTGGACGCGGGCCTTGGTCCTGGCGACCAGTTCCAAGAGTCCGTCCCGCCGGCCGTCCCGCCGGCCGCCCTCATCAACGGAAACATCCTCCACCGGGACGTAGTAGACCCCGGGAGCCGCGGTGCCCGCCTCCCAGCCGGGCTCGTTGTCCGTGAAGGCAATGAATCCGACGGCGACGGCGCCCACGCGCCACGCGGCCGGGCGGCGGGCGGACTCCAGGTCGGGGCCGGCCCCGGCATGGAGGATGCCGCAGCCGTCCAGCGCCGGCAGCATCTCCCCGAACGCGTCCTGGCCGAAATCCAGGACGTGGTTGTTGGCGAGCGAGACGACGTCGATCCCGGCCGCGAGGAGGCTGGCCACGTTCTTCGGGTCCGAGCGGAAGTGGAAGATCTTTCCGGGTTCGGGCTCGCCGCCGGCTGCCAGGACACACTCGAGGTTGGCGACGCGGACATCGGCCTGCTCCAGGACCGCCAGCGTGTCGCCCCACGGATAGGCGGGCCGGGCCGCTGCCAGGTGCCGGTTCACCAGCCGGCCCAGCATGACGTCTCCCAGCAGCGCGATCAGCATGGACTGCCTGCCTGCCTGCCTGTCTGTCAGGTCAGGGCCGGGGGCTAGCTTTGGTAGCCTTCGACCTCGCTGACCGGCCGCACTTCCGCCTCGTCAGGATTCTCGCCATAGTCTTTTTTCGCGCGCCGCTGGCGGAGCAGGTCCCAGCACTGATCCAGCTGTTCTTCCACCTGCTGCAGCCGGAGGATGTCCGGGCTTCCGGTCCCGCCAGACTGGGTTGAGCCTTCGCGGAGGCCGTGTTCCTCCTCCACGAGGTCCTTGATGCGCTCCAGGATGTCTTGGTTGTCCACGGTGTCCTCTTTTCGTCCGACGGCGGCGGGCCGCCTTCTCTTCGCAGGGTCCACTTCCAGCAGGTCCCCTTCCAGCCTACGGAGGGGAGGGTGCGGTGAACAGGGGCGCCCGGGCCCTGCGCCGGACGGCGCTGTCCGGCGTCTGCGGCCTAGCCAAGGAGTTCGTCCGGGTAGCACCAGCGCCAGTCCTCGCCCGGCTCGGCGCTGCGCATGACGGGGTGGCCGCTGAGCTGGAAGTGTTTGTACGCGTGGGTTCCCGGCGAGGAATCGCAGCAGGCCACGTTACCGCACTGCAGGCACATCCGCAGATGCACCGTCGTCGTCCCCTCCCGTTCGCACGCCTCACAGAAGGGACCAGACGGGACGGTGAGATCCGGGGCGGACTCCAGGTGCGGACAAACGCCGCGGGGCCGGGCGATTCCCTCGCCGCCGCTGCCGCCGTCCGGTTCTTCCAGTGCGGCGTCCAGCATGGACTCTTCGACGTCGAGGCGGTCAAGGACGTTGACCAGGACCTCGTGCGCGTATCCGCCGCCGCGCCGCAGCTCGAGGACCTTGGTGCGCTCGGCGTCCAGCATCGCCAGCCGGAGTTGGGCGTACCGCTGGCTGGGGGTGGCGGCTTCGGCGGACGGCCGGCCCAGCCGCTCCCATGCGGCCAGCCCGCGCTCCTGGGTGCGCCGTTTCAGCATCGCCACGACTTCGGGGGGATCGGCGTCCGAACGCAGTTCCTGGAGCCGCTGCACGCCCGCCGCCGTCGCCATCTGCATCAGCGAGGCCTCGTTGAGCGCGTCCTCGCGCGGGTCCGGTCCCTTCACGTGCAGCAGCCTGACCAGGGCTGGGAGCGTGAAACCCTGCAGGGTCAGCGTGCCGGCCACCACCACGAGGGCCATCAGGATCAGGACCGACCGGTGCTCCAGCTCCGCCGGCAGGATCAGGACGGCGGCCAGGGTCACCACGCCGCGCATGCCGGCCCAGGAGACGATCGCCGCAAACTGCCAGGGCGGCGCGGGATCTTTGCGCCGGACCGCGGGAATGAGCCGCGGCAGGTATGTTGCGGGGAAGACCCAGACCGGGCGCAGGACCAGCACGGCCAGCAGCACGGCGGCACAGCCGAACCAGATCCGTTCCGGCCCCAGCGAGTCATCCCGGACGCCCTCGATGATGGTCCGGACCTGCAGCCCGATCAGGAGGAAAACGGAGTTCTCCAGCAGGAACTGGACCGTGTGCCAATTGCTGCGCTGGCTCAGCCGGGCCGCCCCGTTTGGCATGGACGGCGCCTTGGTCCCCATGATCAGGCCGGTGACGACGACGGCCAGGACGCCGGAGGCGTGGATCGCTTCCGCCGGGAGGTAGGCCACAAGCGGGGCGATCAGGGACGTGGAAGTGTTGATGGCCACGTTGCGGATCCGTTTGCGGAGCGCGGTGAGCACGAAGGCCGCGGCAACGCCCACCGCCACGCCCCCGCCGGCCGCCAGGACGAAGCCGCCGGCAATCTCCGCGGCGGAGACAGCTCCGGCGATCGCGGCGATGGCAGCACGCAGGCAGACCAGCGCCGTGGCGTCGTTGACCAGCGATTCGCCCTCCAGGATGGTGACAACCCTGCGGGGCATGCCCACCTTTCGCGCAATCGCCGTCGCAGCCACGGCGTCCGGGGGCGCGACGACGGCGCCCAGGGCCATGGCGGCCGCCAGCGGGATCTCGGGAAACAGCCAGGCGACCACCAGCCCGATGCTGACGGTGCCGAAAATGACGTAGCCGACCGACAACAGGCCGATGGAGCGGCGGTTGGAACGGAAATCGAACAGCGAGGTCTGCAGCGCCGCCGCATAGAGCAACGGCGGCAACAGCCCGACCAGAACGATTTCGGGGTTCAGCTCGATGGTCGGAACGAACGGCAGGAACGAGCACACCACGCCGGCCAGCACCAGCAGCAGGGGGACGGAGATGTTGATCCTTTGGCCCAGTGCGCTGCAGGCACAGACGATGGCGACGAGGGCCAGCAGCCCGAAAGCGACTTCCATGGGCCCATTCTCTCAGCTTCCCGTCCTGTGCCGGCGGGGTCCCTGCAATGCATCATCAGCTTGCTTACGACTTGGCGGCTTTCTAGAGTTAGGTCTGCAAACCAAGTGGGACACTGCGCTGGCGCCGGCACTGAACGAATTTTGCCCGGCCCGCGCCCGGCACGAGGAGGACACATGTCAGAGCACAATCTTTCCGGCAAGAAAGTCGCGTTCCTGCTGACGGACGGTGTGGAGCAAGTGGAGCTGACCAGCCCGTGGGATGCCGTCAAGGAAGCTGGCGGCGTGCCAACCCTGGTCTCGCCGAAGAGCGGAGAGCTGCAGGGCTATGACGGCACCGAAAAGGGGCAGCGGTTCGCCGTCGACCTCGCCGTGGGGCGGGCCGACGCCGCCGATTTCCACGCCCTGGTCATCCCCGGCGGCGTGGTCAACGCCGATCACCTCAGAGTCGACAAGGAGGCCCAGGCGTTCACGCGTGCCTTCTTCGAGCAGCACAAGCCCGTCGCCGCCATCTGCCACGGCCCGTGGCTGCTCATCGACGCCGGCGTGGTCAGCGGCAGGAACCTGACCTCCTACCACACGCTGCAGACGGACCTGAAGAATGCCGGCGCGATCTGGACTGACGAGGAGGTCGTGGTGGACCAAGGCCTGGTGACCAGCCGCAGCCCGCGTGACCTTCCGGCCTTCAACGCCAAACTCCTTGAGGAAATCGCCGAAGGCGAGCACGCAGGCCAGACGCCGTAGCCGCAATCCCGCCGCATCGTCCGACGGCGGCACCGGCCGCCGCCGGACGCTCTCGGCCGGCCGTTCACCTGCTTAGTCCCGGGCTGCCCGGTTCCGCGGCCGGACACCTACCCACGCTGTTGGTTTTGCGGCAGGATATGCCCTGTACCGTGCACCGTCGTCGTTGYCGCCCGGCCGGCGCCCCCAACAGCAAGGAGTTTCGGACATGACTACGCTCAATCCCTACCTCGGCTTCCGCGACAACGCGAAAGACGCCATGACCTTCTACCAGTCGGTGTTCGGCGGGGAACTGACCATGAGTACCTTCGCCGAATACCACGCCAGCGAAGACCCGGCGGAGCAGGAGAAAATCATGCATGCCCAGCTCAGGACGGACGCCGGCATGGTGCTGATGGGCGCGGACACGCCCAACAGCATGGACTACACCGCGGGCAACAACTTTTCCGTGTCCCTGAGCGGATCCAACGAAGCTGAGCTCCGCGGCTACTTCGACAAGCTGGCCGATGGCGGCACAGTCGCCATGCCGCTGGAGAAGGCACCCTGGGGCGACGTCTTCGGCATGTGCAAGGACAGGTTTGGCGTGGACTGGCTGGTGAACGTCGGCTCCGAGCCCGCCTAAATCGGGCCCTCGGCCGCGCCGGCAGTAAGGGCTATCCTGAATGCAGCCAGGACAGTGCAAGCGCGAGTCCATCCCCTGGCCAAGGGAGCCATGCAATGACCGAGAAGCTGCACCTCAGCCCGGAAGATGACTTCCCGGACGATCTCAGCAAGTTGCCGGACAAGGATCTTCAGGTCCTCGACAGCCAAGTCGAGCGCCAACTGGACTATGAGTACGTGGTGGAGGGCGAGCCGAATCCGGAGACGGAGTTCCGGCACTATGACCTCGATGAGGAGTTCGAGGAGCGGGACAAGCGGGACAACTGATCCGCCGGATCATCCTGAAGGGCCGGCTGCCCCGCACGGCGTCAGGGTTCTAGCCAGCAGGCTTACTAGACTGGGCTGACCACCCGGCGACGAAACGAGCCCTTCATGACCCCGGCAGTTGCCACGCGGTCCCTCCTGTACCCGTGCTCCCCGCCGCGGTCGTTCACAGCATGACCGGTCCGGTCCGCCTGGAGATTTCAGCCGCGGGCCACGCCGGCCACGTCTTCGCCTCGCGCGAAATGGCCGGCGGGTCCGCGCCCGCCGTCGTGCTCATCCACGGAATCGGCGCGTCACACCGCTACCTGCGCCGGCTGCACCGGCTCCTGGCCGGGTCGATGGAGACCTACTCCATCGACCTGCCGGGATTCGGCGCCACACCCAAGCCCGCGTACCAGCTGTCCATTGCCGACCACGCCCGTTACATCCTCGGCGCCATGGAACAGCTGGGCGTTGCGGAAATAGTGCTGGTGGGGCACTCAATGGGAACACAGATGGCCCTGGAGGCGGCCCTTCAGCAGCCGGAACAGATCTCGAATGTGGTGCTGATGGGTCCCGTGGTGGACCCCAGGCACGGATCCGTGGCACAGATGGCCCTGGCGCTGGGCCGTGACTGCCTGTTCTACGAGAGCCCCTCCTCGAACGCCTTGGTTTTCACCGACTACCTGCGTTGCGGTCCCTCCTGGTACTTGAAGACCCTGCAGGTCATGAAGGAGTACCCCATGGAACAGAAGATCGCCGGCGTCAGCGCACCGGTCCTCGTGGTGCGCGGCGCCAACGACCCCATCGCGGATGCAGACTGGTGCCGCCGGCTGGCCGGGCTCGCCAGCCGCGGGCGGCTGCTGGAAGTGCAGGGAACCGGTCACGTCGTCCAGCACAACCGGGCACTCGAAGTGCGGGACGGCATTCTGGCGTTCACGGGCCTTGGCGCGGCGGCGGGCGAGCCGCTGCCCGGAAGCCCGGCCTGACCGCACTGGCTGCCCGGGGCCGGGGTTAGACGTCGAAGTGGGTCCGGGTGGGGCCCTGCCCGAGTGACTCAACCACGCCGGCCGCGACGGCGTGGAGCTTGATGTTCCGGGCGCTCGAGGCCGACTTCAGGAGCTCGAACGCCTCGTCCTGGCTGCAGCGGTTCTGCGCCATGATGATGCCGACGGCGACGTCGATCACGGTCCGCGTCTCCAGGGTGGCCTTGAGGTTGGCGGCTGTATCGCTGCTGTGCGCGAACCGGACGGCGAGGCGCAGGGCCATGGAGGTCTGGTGGACGAAGTCACGGGCCAGCTCCGTGGCGCGGTGATCGAACCGGCCCGGCCGGTGCGAATAGAGGTTCAGGGCGGCCCGGGTCTCGCCTTCCAGCAGGAACGGCAGCGCCAGGATCGACCGGAAGCCGTGCCCCCGTACCGCCGCGGCGTACTCCGGCCAACGGCCATCGAGTTCAAGGTCCTCAACGTGGACGGTTACCTGTTCCCGGGAAGCCGTCATGCAAGGGCCGTCACCGAAGGTGTACTGGATTTCGTCCATGGCCTGCGCGGCGGGGCTGCTGCTCGCGACGGTGGCCGCCTTCTTTTCCCGAAGGAGCGTGATGCCGCACAGGATCTCGTCCCCTGGCTCGGACAGGCTGCGCGCGGATACGCGGGCCAGCTCCCAGAGGAAATCCTCGACGTCGGAGCTGCTGAGCACCAGTTCATGCAGCTGCTGGTTTATTGAATTTGCGGTTGACTCGCTGACCACTTATCTGTTGTGCCGTTTCACTCAGGTCAAGACGACCCGGCTGTGCTTCCCACCGCGGCAAGGGGCGGATACGGCAGCGGCCGGATCGAAGAACAATCCAACGGCTCGCTGCAAAACCGTACCGGGAGAGTATATACATCCGGGAAACGCAGGTTCCACACGGGCTCCGGACCCGACGGCTCCTGAACCGTTCGTCCCGGGCATAAGCTGTGCCTTAGGCGAAATGTCGCGAACGGATTCCGTATGCCAGAGCTGGATGTCAAGGACTCACCCTCCGCCCCGCTGGCGATCGCCCGCGCCGCGGGCCGGCCCGTTGCCGCCGTGTTGGACGAGCTGGGCTCGGGCGGGAACGGACTGACGGGTGCCGAAGCGGGCAGGCGCCTGACGGAAATAGGGCCGAATGCGGTGCGGACCCACATGGCCAGCGGGTGGTCGGTGCTGGGCCGGCAGCTGGCGAGCCCCATCCTGCTCCTCCTGCTCATCACCGCCGGGCTTTCACTGTTTCTCGGGGACGCCACGAACGCGATCGTCATCGGCGTGATCCTGTTGGTCAGCGTCGGGCTGGGGTTCAGCAACGAATACCGGGCCGAACGCGCTGCGGAGGCCTTGCATTCCCGCGTCACGCACCGCGCCGTCGTCGTCCGCGACGGAAGTCCGGGCGAAATCGACGTCACCGCGCTGGTGCCCGGCGACGTCGTCCACCTGGGGATCGGCGCGATCATTCCGGCGGACATGCGGGTGCTGACGGCCAAGGATCTCCTGTGTGATGAAAGCATCCTGACCGGGGAATCGCTGCCGGTCGCCAAGGATCCTGCGCCCGTGCCGCAGGATGCCCCGCTGGCGGACCTGACCAGCTGCGTCTTCATGGGGACCGTGCTCCAGTCCGGCAGCTGCACGGCGGTGGTGGTCGCCACCGGAGGCCGGGCGGAATTCGGCCGGATTGCACTGGGCCTGGGCGAACGGCAGCCGCAGACCGAGTTCCAGCTGGGCCTCAAACGGTTCTCCTTCCTGCTGCTGCAGGTGGCCATCGGACTGAGCTCGCTCATCTTCGTCGCAAACCTGCTGCTGCACCGGCCCGTGATCGAATCCCTGCTGTTCTCCCTGGCGATCGCGGTCGGCATCACTCCGCAGCTGCTGCCCGCGGTGGTCAGCACCAGCCTGGCCACGGGCACCCGGCAACTGGCCCGGCGCAAGGTCCTGGTGAAACGCCTGGTCTGCATCGAGGACCTGGGCGACATGGACATCCTGGTCACGGACAAGACCGGGACGCTGACCGAGGGCCGGATCAGCTTCACCGCCGCGTTGCCCGTCGGCGCGGGCATCGGGCCCGCTGAGCTGCTCACGCTCGGACTGCTGGCGACAGAGGCCGAATACGCCGAGGCGAGGCTCTCTACGGTTGGCCTGAACCCCTTGGATGCCGCACTCTGGGAATCACCCGACGCGGCGGGCTTCCGGCCGGAGCGCTACGAACGGCTGGACGTCATAGACTTCGACCACCAGCGCCGCCGGACCAGCGTGCTGGTGCGCGAAGCGAACGGACCTGCCCGCATCATCACAAAAGGCTCGCCGGAAGATGTCCTGGCGCTCTGCGTGGGCACGCCGGCGGACGTGCAGGCGATGCTGGACAAGCAGTTCGACGCCGGATCCCGGGTGGTGGCTGTCGGAACGCGACCCGCGGGCGGCATGGAGGACCTGACGCCGCCCGACGAGAAGGATCTGGTCCTTGCCGGTTTCCTCATCTTCCTGGACCGGCCCAAAGCCAATGCACGGGCCTCCCTTGACCAGCTCGAGGCGCTCGGCATTACGGTCAAGATCGCCACCGGCGACAACGCCAGGGTCGCCGAAAAGGTCTGTGACGAACTCGGCGTGCTCTCCGGCGGGACGCTCAGCGGCGCTGCCGTGGAGGCCATGTCCGATCCGGAGCTGGCTGCCGCCGCACGGGAGGCGAGCATCTTCGCCCGCGTGTCGCCGGAACAGAAGGCTCGGATCATCCGGCTGCTGCGGCTAAGCGGCGGCGCCGTCGGGTTCATGGGCGACGGCGTCAACGACGCCCTTGCACTGCATGCCGCGGACATCGGCATCTCGGTCGACAGCGCCACCGACGTCGCCAAGGACGCCGCCGACGTCGTGCTGCTCGACAAAGACCTGGGGGTGTTGGCCGAGGGCGTCATGGAAGGCCGGCGGATCTTCGCCAACACCATCAAGTACGTTCTCATGGGCACGTCCAGCAACTTCGGCAACATGTTCAGCGCGGCCACGGCCTCCGTGGTGTTGAGTTTCCTGCCGATGCTGCCGGGCCAGATTCTGCTCAACAACCTGCTCTACGATGCCGGCCAGCTGGCCATTCCGGGCGACCGGGTGGACAAGGAACAGCTGGTGGCCCCATCGCACTGGGACATCGGCTTCATCCGGCGTTTCATGTTCCTGTTTGGCCCCATCAGCTCCATCTTCGACTTCGCGACCTTCGCCCTCATGCTTTTCGTCTTCGACGCGGTTCCGGGCGAATTCCGGGCCGGCTGGTTCATCGAGTCCATCGTGACGCAGACCCTGATCATCTTCGTCATCAGGACCCGGCGCGTGCCCTTCTTCCGGAGCAGGCCGTCGCTGGGCCTGGTCGGGGCCTCCCTGGGCGTGGTGGCCCTCGGGGTGTACCTGCCGTTCTCGCCCCTGGCCGGCGTGCTGGGCTTCGATCCGCTGCCTGTGCCGTTCTTCCTCGCCTTGCTCGGGATGGCAGTGGTGTACCTGGTGCTGGTGGAAATGGCGAAAGTCTGGTTCTACTCCCGGGCCGCCCAGCAGCCTGTCTCACGCGGGCCGGCGGCGCTCCGGCACCGCGGCCAGACCCACCGCATTGCCCGCCGGGCCGCCCGCTTCAGCATCCCGGCGGCCAGGCCGCTGCTCGTCCACCGTGGGCCGGGCTGGCGCCGTCGACGCAAACTCGGGCACAAAGGCCCTCACAGGGTTTCGGGCGCGGGCGGATAGTTGGAGGCAGCGGCCACCTGGTCCTGTTCGGGTTAGGGGAACCCGTAGGAGCGCACCAGTTTCAGCAGCACACGACTGATGGCCGATGGCCCACGCTTCGACTTGAAAGCCATAGCCCATGAGCATCTTTGAAGACAGGGTCGACGCCGGCAGGCAGCTCGGCAGGCGTCTGGCGGAATTGCGTGGCCAGGACATTGTGGTCCTGGGCCTGCCGCGCGGCGGCGTGCCCGTGGCCTTCGAAGTCGCCGCCGCCCTGGATGCTCCCCTGGACGTGATTGTGGTGCGGAAACTTGGGCTTCCCTACCAGCCCGAGCTCGCCATGGGGGCAATCGGTGAAGGCGGCGCCAAAGTCCTGGACGAGGAGGTCCTGGCCCATGCGCGGGTCAGCGGTGAGGAACTCCAGGCTGTTGAAGAACGCGAACGCGGCGTGCTGGAAAACCGGGTGGTCCTGTTCCGGAAGGGCCGGACCCGGCACGACCTGACCGGACGCATCGCGGTGATCGTCGACGACGGGATCGCCACCGGCTCCACCGCCCGCGTGGCCTGCCGGGTCGCCCGCAAACAGGGTGCGGCCCGCGTGATCCTGGCCGTTCCGGTTGCCCCCGCCGAGACCCTCGCCGACCTGACGGAACCGGACGAGGTGGTCTGCCTGGCGACGCCGCGCCAGTTCACCGCCGTCGGATACCACTACCGGGACTTCTCGCCGACTGACGACGACGAGGTGCTGCGCCTGCTCGATCTTGCGGCCAAACGCGTCGAGGCCGCACCGCCGCCTTTCTGGACCTCGACGGCGACCCGCGCCGACAACGCCGCCGACGTCGACGAGGAAGTGGAGATCCCGTCCCGCGGGGTGCGGCTCCAGGCCCAGCTGCACCTTCCGGTGCCGGCCAGCGCCGTGGTGCTGTTCGCCCATGGCAGCGGCAGCAGCCGCCACAGCCCCCGGAACCGGTACGTGGCCGGCGTCCTGCAGCAGGCCGGTCTCGGCACGCTGCTGCTGGACCTGCTGACGCCGGCGGAGGAGCGCCACCGCGCCAACGTCTTTGACATCGAACTCCTGGCCCGCAGGCTGTCCTCGGCCACGGACTGGCTTTCCACCCGGGCGGACACGGCCTCCTGCGCTCTGGGGTACTTCGGTGCGAGCACGGGAGCCGGGGCTGCGCTGTGGGCGGCGTCGGAGCCGTCGGCGCGGATCGCGGCTGTCGTGTCCCGCGGCGGCCGCCCCGACCTCGCCGGCCCGCGGTTGTCCGCCGTCAAGGCGCCCACGCTCCTGATTGTGGGGAGCCTGGACCACGAGGTCCTGGAACTGAACCGCCGGGCGAAGGCGATGATGCGCAGTCCCAGCCAGCTCGCCGTCGTGCAGGGGGCAACGCACTTGTTTGAAGAACCGGGCACGCTCGCGGCGGCGGCCATCCTGGCGCGGGACTGGTTTATCGACTACCTGCTGCCGCCGAACGGTGCCGGCGCGCGGGCCGCGGGCGTCTGAGGGGCCGCGGGTGTCTGAGGGGACCAGAACCGGGGAAGGCCGGGACCACGAAGTCCGCGGACCCTAGCTCCGGCGGCCCTCTGCCCTGGACCGGATCCCCAGGAGCATCCGCCGTTCCATCAGGAACTGCACCGGTTCCAGCAGTGCACGCAGGGCCAGACCCTCCGCCAGGGGCGAAAAGTCGTAGCGGGTGCGGGACAGCAGCCTGGTGGCCTGGGGCCCGGCAGGGCGCAACACGAACGTCCAGCCGACGTCCAGCCGGCGCCCGGTGGGACGGACCCCTGCCGGCGACATCCTCCCCGTGCGCAGATCGATGGTTCCGCCCAGCCCCAGCGCCGCCCCGGACTGGATGAGCCGGACCGGAAGGCCGCCGTCGGGGGACAGCGGAACGACGTCGCCAACTTTCAGGCGCTGCAGCTCCGGGAGAATCCGGTCCGCACTCCGGATGCCCAGACCCGCGCCGCGTTCGAGCCAGTCGTAGGAGTAGAAGCCGCCCCGCCCGGCGCCCATCTGGACAAGCCACGGCCAGACCTCTGCCACGGGGGCCGCAATAGTGATCGCGCGGGTGCTTTGCATGCGCGGGGCGGGCACGATCTCGTCCCCGGCGAGCGGGCCGGCGGCCTCCTGGGTGGTGGCCCCCCAGCGCAGGAGCCGCGGCCGGACAGCCAGGACGTAGGCTGCGCCCGCCGATGCCGCGGCCAGCGCCGCGAGCGGTCCGCGCAACCGGCCGGGGACGTGCTGACCGCTCACGCGAGGGACCTCATGCGCTGGTCCGGCCCCTGGGGTCGTCCGATTCCGGCCCGACCACCACCACCGGGCAGTGGGAGTGGGCCGCGACGGCCGCGCTCACCGAGCCCATGACCTGATGGAGGAAGCCGCCCTTGCCGCGCCGGCCCACCACGAGCATTTCGGCGTGCTGGCTTTCCTCGACGAGGACCTTGGCGGGCGCCCCGAACTTGACCGAGCGGTTAAGTCCTTCCGGACGCGATTCGCCGAAGGCCCGCTCCAGTGCCTGGTCCACGAGGCGTTCGGCCGTCTCCTCCAGCTCATCGAGGGTGGGCGTTCTGTCCTCGGGCAGGTGGGAGGCCAGGAAGAAATCAGAAGTTCCCAGGCAGGTGATGACTTCCAACGGGATGTTCAAAGCGGTGGACATGCGCCCGGCGAGGCGGAGCGCCGTCGTCGAAAACTCCGAACCGTCCACACCCACGACAATGCGCTGATCACCGTTCATGGTCCCCAGCCTTGCCCCTGCCCCCGGGACTGCCTAGGGCCGAAAGTCACGCGGGGCTGGGCACCGCGGCCGCCTCCGCTTAGGGTGGAACGGTGATTGCCGGCACCGGAGCAGGTGCCGGCCCATTGGCCGGACCATGACGTCCAGCCGAGCCTGCCACCCGAGGAGTTCCTGATGAAAGTTGCTGTTACCGGAGGAAGCGGAAAGCTGGGCCGAAACGTCGTGCGGCGGCTCAGCGATGACGGGCACGAGGTGACCAACCTGGACCGCACCGGTGTGCGCGGCCGCGGCTTCACGGAGGTGGACCTGCGCAACTACGGCCAGGTGGTGGACGTGTTCCTCGGCCTGGAGGACCGCCATGCCGGCTTTGACGCCGTGGTGCACCTGGCCGCGATTCCTGCCCCGGGCCATGCCCCTGATGCCGCCACCTTCGAGAACAACATGCAGTCCACCTACAACGTGTTCCAGGCTGCCCGCCGGGCCGGGATCAAGAAAATCGTCTACGCGTCCAGTGAGACGGTGCTGGGGCTGCCTTTCGACGTCGACCCTCCCTACATCCCGGTCGATGAGGACTACCCCGCCCGGCCGGAAAGCACGTACTCCCTGGTCAAACACCTTGAGGAGCAGATGGCCATCCAGCTGACCCGCTGGGACCCGGACCTGAGCATCACCGGCCTGCGGTTCTCCAATGTGATGGACCCGGAGGACTATGAGGAATTCCCCTCCTTCGACCACGACGCGCGGGCGCGCAAGTGGAATCTCTGGGGCTACATTGACGGCCGGGACGGCGCCCAGGCCGTGGCCCGAGCCCTGGAGCACGGCAAGCCCGGGTTCGAGGCGTTCATCATCGCCAACGAGGACACGGTGATGAGCCGCTCCAGCGCAAGCCTGGCCGCCGAGGTGTTCCCGAACGTCAAAGTGGTCAAGGACCTGGCCGAGCACGAGACCATGCTCTCGATCGACAAGGCCAAGCGGCTGCTGGGCTACGCGCCGGAGCACACCTGGCGGAACTACCACCCGCTGCGCACCACCCCCACGGAAGACTGACCCCAACTTGAGGAGCTCCATGCAATACCGCACCCTGGGCAACAGCGGCGCCGTCGTCTCCAACTATGCGCTGGGCACCATGACTTTTGGCGCCGAGGCCACCGAGGAGCAATCCCGCGCGATCCTGGATGACTACTTCGCGGCGGGCGGCAACTTCATCGACACCGCCGACGTCTACAGCTCGGGGGTGTCGGAGGAAATCATCGGCCGGTGGCTGGCGGACCGGGCCGCGGTCCGGGACCGGGCGGTGGTGGCCACGAAGGGCCGCTTCCCGATGGGCCAGGCCCCCAACGACGTCGGAACCTCCCGACGGCACCTGGTCCGGGCACTCGATGACTCGCTGCGCCGGCTCGGCGTAGAACAGATCGATCTCTACCAGCTGCACGCCTGGGATCCTGTCACGCCCCTCGAGGAGACCCTCCGGTTCCTGCACGACGCCGTCACCAGCGGCAAAATCGCCTACTACGGCTTCTCCAACTTCCTGGGCTGGCAGTTGACCAAGGCCGTCCATGTGGCGAAGGCCCATGGCTGGAGCGCCCCGGTGACGCTGCAGCCGCAGTACAGCCTGCTGGTCCGTGAGATCGAGTCGGAAATTGTGCCGGCCGCACTCGACGCCGGGATCGGGCTCCTGCCATGGTCGCCGCTGGGCGGCGGGTGGCTGTCCGGCAAATACAAGCGCGACCAGCCGCCGGCCGGGGCCACCCGTCTGGGCGAAAACCCGAAGCGGGGGATGGAGGCCTGGGAGGCCCGCAACGCCGATCCGCGCACCTGGGACGTGATTGCCGAGGTGGAGCAGACCGCCGGACGCCACGGCGTGAGCCCCTCCCAGGTGGCGCTGGCCTGGCTGGCGGACCGGCCGGCGGTCACCTCGGTGATCCTGGGCGCCCGCACCACCGCGCAGCTGGCGGACAATCTCGCGGCCGCGGATCTGCGGCTCACCGCGGAGGAGACGGAGCGGCTGACCGAGGCCAGCCGGCCGCGCGTCGGCGTCTATCCGTACGGGCCGATGGCCCAGGAACAGCGCAGCCGGAAGCTCGAAGGCGGCCGCTAACAGGCAACGGGCTAACAAGGCAACGCGGGGTCACTTAGCGCCGGTCCGGGGATGGGCCGGAAGTGTCCCCGCGTTGTCATTCGGGGAAGCGCTGCCCTTCGGGGGAGGCGGGGCCGCCGGCATGATAGCTGGACCAGATGTCGCCCATTTCCTCCGTGGACTGCTCCACGATCCTGCTCATGGCGGCGTGCGCGGCGTCCGCCTCGCCGCGCTGAATGGCGCTGGCCACATCGACGTGCAGCTGCAGGGCCTCGTGGTGTGGCAAGTGCGGCATGAGTCCGTGCTGGGTGCGCCCGGTCAGCACCTCGGTCACCAGGTTATGCAGCTGGGCGAACATGGCGTTGCCGGAGGCCCGGAGTACCGACGCGTGGAATTCGATGTCGAGCCGCAGGAACTCGTCCCGGTCTCCGCGCTGGCCGGATGCCCACAGCCGTGCGGCCAGCGAGACGAGGTCGCTCCCGGCATCCCAGGAAGCCCTCCCGGCAGCGAGCCGGGCGGCCGCCGGTTCGATTGCCCCGCGGAGCTCGTTCAGGGCCTGCAGCTGCTCCAGCCGCTTTGACGAGGCCAGCCGCCAGCGGATTACCTGCGGGTCGTACGCGTTCCACGATTCCTCCGGCTGCACCACCGTCCCCAGCCGCCGCCGCGACTCCAGCATCCCCTTGGAGGACAGCACGCGGGTGGCTTCCCGCACCACGGACCGGGAGACGTTGTGCCGGGCCTCGATCTCGTCCAGGCGCAGGATCGAGTGCGGTGCCAGCGTCCCTTCGGCGATGGCAAGCCCCAGGTTCTGGAGCAGCACGGCATGCAGGTCTGCTGTTGGCTCCGCCTTTGGAGTTTTCATAAATAAATCATACTGGCGGCCCACAAGGTCTTGTATAAATCTGCTTTATTTACCTAAGATCACTTCCAGAGCAGATGTAAAGATGCATTTGCAGCCGGCTGGACAGAGACGCCCAGCCCTGAAAACCAAAGGAAGTCGTAATGAAGCGACGTTCAATTGCGAAGTACGCGGCCGTCGCCGCCGTCCTGTCCCTGGGCCTGACCGCCTGCGGCGGGGCCAGCGGCAGCGCCGACGCCAAGACCTCCGGCACCGTCCGGGTCACCCTCGCCAACCACGTCTGGACCGAGGGCATCAAGGCAGCCATTCCGGAATTCGAGAAGTCCAGCGGACTCAAGGTCGAACTGACCCAGCTGGGCGAAGACCAGCTCTCGGACCAGTACAACGTCAAGCTCAACGCCGGCAGCGACGAGATCGACGTCATGATGTACCGCCCGCTCCAGGAAGGAAAGGCGTTCGCGAAGAACGGCTACCTCGCGGACCTGACGTCCAAGGTCTCCTCGGACGCCGCGTGGGACTGGAAGGACTACCAGGAGGGCCCGGTCAAGGCCACCACCGCTGACGGCAAGGTGGTCGGCGTCCCGATCATCACCGAGCGCGAAGTCCTCTACTACCGCAAGGACCTGCTGAAGGCCGCCGGCCTGGAGGTTCCCAAGACGATGGACGAGCTCGAGGCCGCGGCCAAGGCCATCAAGGCTGCCTCCCCGGGCACGGCCGGCTTCGTGGCCCGCACCGGCAAGTCCGCCGCCGTCACCCAGTTCTCCAGCTTCCTGTACAGCTTCGGCGGCGACTTCACCGACGCCAGCGGCAAGTCCGCCGTCAACTCCGACGCCGCGAAGAAGGCCTACGCGTTCTACGGCGGCCTGATCAAGAACTATGGCCCCGACAACGTCAGCACCGACATGAGCTGGCCCGAGGCAATGGCGATCTTCACCCAGGGCAAGGCCGCCTTCTACACGGAGGCCGACTCGCTCTACAAGAACGCCACCGACCCGGCCAAGTCCAAGGTCGCCGACACCGTCGGCTTCGCCGCACTGCCCGCCGGCCCCGCCGGTTCGAAGCCGTACAACATCCCGTCCTGGGGCCTCGCCATCAACCAGGCATCCAGCAACCAGGACAACGCCTGGAAGTTCATCCAGTGGGCCACCAGCAAGGAACGCACCCTCGAGGCACAGAAGGCCGGAGTCCCCGGACCCCGCGCGTCGGTCTGGGCTGACCAGGCCGGCACCTCCACCTACCCGAAGGACCTCGCCGAGGCCATCTCCGCCAGCGCCAAGAACGGCGTCGGGCACGACCGTCCCCAGGTTGTCACCGTAGGCAAGGCCCGCGAAATCGTGGGCGGCCCGATCGTCGCCACCATCACCGGCTCTGACTCGTCCGCCGCAGCCGACACGGCGCACGACGCCTTCCAGAAGTTCCTGGACAGCGAAAAGAAGTAACGCCCCAGCGCGCCAGCCAGGCTTCGCGCCTGAGCACTGCGCCTGAGCACCAAACAGCCCGGCGGGACGGCGGTCCGATGCCGTCCCGCCGCGGCCAGCTTTTCACTTCACCCCCAACTCCTTAGGTGAACCATGTCTGTATTGACCACTCCCCGCAGCGCCCAGACCCAGCCGCCGTCCGGCCGTAAGGGCGCCCGCACCCCCGGTGCACGCGAGAACTTCTCCGGCTGGGCCAACCGGCACCGCAAATGGCTCTTCGCCGCCCCCGCCATGATCTTTGTCGGCGTCCTGATCGTCTTCCCCCTCGGCTGGACCCTGTACCTGAGCCTGACCGATTCACAGGGCTCCGTCCGGGCGGCCTCCGAGTTTGTCGGCGTGCAGAACTACCTCACGGTCCTCTCCGACGTCGAACGCTTCTGGCCCGCCGTCGGCCGCACGCTGAGCTTCACCGGCGTTGCACTTGTCTGCGAAGTGGTCCTCGGCATGTGCATTGCGCTGCTGCTGTGGCGCCCGTTCCGCGGCGAAAAATGGGTCCGCGTGGCCATCCTGCTCCCGCTCGTCGCCACTCCCGTGGCCGTCGGCATGATGTGGCGGCTGATCTTCGATCCCAACATCGGCTTCGTCAACCAGCTGCTCGGCATGGTCGGGATTCCCGGCCAGCCCTGGCTCTCCGGCCAGGACACGGCGCTCGGCACCACCATCTTCATGGACGTGTGGCAGTGGACCCCCATGGTGGTCCTGATCCTCCTGGCCGGACTGACCTCGCTCTCCGAGGAACCCGACGAGGCGGCCCGGATGGACGGCGCCAACGCCTTCCAGCGCTTTTTCTTCATCACGCTGCCCCTCATGATGCCGACCGTGATCGTCGCCATCCTGCTCCGGGGCATCGACGCCCTGAAGACCTTCGACATCCTCTACGCCACCAAGGGCAAGGGCGGCGGGTCCTTCCACGAAGTGGAAACGCTCAACGTCTACGCCTACGGGCTGAGCTTCGACTACAACCAGTACGGGCTCTCCTCCGCGGTGCTGATCCTGTTCTTCATGATCATCATCGGCTCCATGTGGCTGCTGACCATGCGCAAGAAAGCGGTAAGCAAATGACCGTAGTGTCCGAAAACACCGAACCCCAAACGGTCGCCGCCGTGCCGGCCAAGATCGCGCCGCGCCCCCGGAAGCCGCTGGGCACCCGCGCGTACAAGGTGTTCCGCGTGGCGGCACTGGTGGCCGTGGTGCTGTTCCTGATCGCCCCGCTGTTCTGGATGCTGCTGGCATCCCTCAAGACCAACGTGGACATCTACGACACCGGCAAGTCGTTCCTGTTCACCCCCACGTTCGAGAACTACGCCAATGTGCTGCAGCGGAACAACTACTTCGTCTTCATCTTCAACAGCTTCTGGGTGGCCTTCGTCTCCACTGCCCTGTCGCTGGTCCTGGGCGTGCCCGCCGCCTACGCCATGAGCCGGTTCACGATGCACCGCTCGGCCCTTGTGGTCCTGATGGCCCGTGTCATCCCCGGCGTTTCCCTGCTGGTGCCCTGGTACTACGTCTTCTCCAACCTGAAGATGGTGGGCGGCTTCGAGGTGCTGATCCTCAGCCACATGTTCGTCGCGCTGCCGCTGATCGTGTACATCATGATGAGCTACTTCGATTCCCTGCCGCTGGAGCTGGAGGAGTCGGCCCAAGTGGACGGCCTCACCCCGATCGGCGCCTTCCGCCGCATCACCCTGCCGCTCTCCGTCGCCGGCATGGCCACCGCCGGCATCCTGTCCTTCATCTTCTCGTGGAACAACTTCATGTTCGCCCTGGTGCTCTCCGGCTCCAAGACCAAGACCCTGCCGGTCGCGATCTTCGACTTCGTCTCCTACGCCAGCATCGACTGGGGCGGACTCATGGCGGCCGCCACCGTGGTCACCATTCCGATCATGATCATTGCGCTCTTCACGCAGAAGTACATCGTCTCCGGCATGACCGCCGGCGCGACCAAGGGCTAGGCAACAGATGACACTCATCAGCAGGATTGAAACGTTCCTCGTCGCGCCGCGCTGGCTCTTCGTCCGGGTCGAGACCGAGAGCGGGATCGTCGGCTGGGGCGAGGCGAGCTGCGAAGGCCGCAGCGAAACCGTACGCACCGCCGTCGACCAGCTCTCGGAGCTGCTCATAGGCAACGATGCGCTGCGGATCGAGGACCACTGGCAGGTCATGACCAAGGGGTCCTTCTACCGCGGCGGGCCGATCCTGGCCAGCGCCGTGTCCGGCCTGGACCAGGCGCTCTGGGACATCGCGGGCAAGCACTTCAACACGCCCGTGCACCAGCTGCTCGGCGGCCATGTCCGGGACCGGATCCGGATGTACGGCTGGGTGGGCGGGGATGAGCCCAATGAGGTGGCGGACCAGATCAGCGCGCAGCTGGAGGTCGGCCTGACGGCGGTCAAGATGAACGCCAGCGGCCGGATGAGCCCCATCGCCTCCGTGGCCGAGCTCGACGGCGTCGTCCGCCGCGTCGCCGCCGCCCGCGAGGTCCTCGGCGACCACCGCGACGTCGCCGTCGACTTCCACGGCCGCTTCAGCCTCGCCAACGCCCGCCGGGTGGCGCCGCTGCTGGAACCGTACCGGCCGTTCTTCCTCGAAGAGCCGGTGGTCCCGGAAAACACGCACCTGCTGCGCGAGTTCACGTCCTCCACGACGACGCCGGTCTCCACCGGTGAGCGGCTCTACAGCCGGCAGGAATTCCTGCCCGCGCTGCAGGCCGGCATCGCCGTGGCCCAGCCGGACCTCTCCCACGCCGGCGGCATCACCGAGGTCCGCAAAATCGCCTCGCTCGCCGAAATCTACGAGGTCCAGCTCGCCCCGCACTGCCCGCTGGGCCCGCTGGCGCTCGCCGCCTGCCTGCAGGTGGGCTTCGCGACGCCCAACTTCCTGATCCAGGAGCAAAGCATCGGCATCCACTACAACCAGGGCGCCGAAGTCCTGGACTACGTGGTGGACAAGTCCCCGCTGAAGTTCGTGGACGGACACATCGAACGGCTCACCGGCCCGGGCCTGGGCATCGAGATCGACGAGGCCGTAGTCCGGGCCGCGGACAAGCGCGGGCATGCCTGGCGCGGTCCCGTCTGGCGGCACCCCGACGGCGCCTTCGCCGAGTGGTGAACGCCGGAACGCTGGGACCGGACCTGTTGCCCCGACGTACTTGCCCCGACGTATTTGCCTTGAAGGAGAAGCCTGACATGGAGAACACCCTGACGCCCGAACTGCTGCTGGCCGGGATCCAGGAAAGCCGGCTGGTGGCCATTGTGCGCGGCACGGACGGCGCGGCCGCCGCGAAGGCAGCCCTCGCGGCGATGGAGGAGGGCTTCCGGTATGTCGAAATAGCGCTCACCACACCCCGGGCCCTTGAAGCCATCCGGGAAGTCCGCGCGGCCGCCCCCGCGGGCTGCTTCGTCGGTGCCGGAACGGTGCTGACGGCCCAGGACGTTGCCCGCGTCGCCGAGGCGGGCGGCCAGTTCATGGTGACCCCGTCGCTGGCAGAGTCGATTGCCGAGTCGGCCCGGCTGGCACTGCCTGTGCTCGCCGGTGCGCTGACACCCAGCGAGGCCCACGAAGCCATGAACCGCGGCGCCACGGCCGTCAAGCTCTTCCCCGCTTCCATCGGCGGTCCGGGCTACCTCAAGGCACTCCGCGACCCGTTCCCCGGGATCCCGTTCATCGCCGTCGGCGGCGTCGGGCTGGATGAAGCCGAGGGCTACTGGGAAGCCGGCGCCATTGCCGTGGGGCTCGGCGGACCGCTGTTCGGCGATGCCGGCTCCGGCGGCGACCTCGCCTCGATGCGGGAGCGGGCCCGCGGTTTCGTGACCCTGGCCGCCGGGTTCGGCCGCCCGCGCGCGGAGAGCGTGCGGTGATGGCCGCCGTCGGCCCGGCTTTGGCCGGGGAGGGCGTCGACCTGCTGACGTTTGGCGAGTCCATGGTCTCGCTGCGGTCCACCGGCCCGCTGTCCGCCGGCGGCAGCCTCGGCATGCACGTGGCCGGGGCCGAATCGAACGTGGCCGTCGGGGTCGCCCGGCTCGGGCACAGCGTCACCTGGGCCGGGGTTGTCGGCGCCGACCCGCACGGGGAGTACATTCTGCGGCAGCTGCGCGCCGAGGGAATCGGGCTGCGGCACCGGATTGACGCGGCAAGGAACACCGGGGTGATGTTCCTTGAACAGCGCACCGCGGATGTCACCCGGGCCTTCTACTACCGCGCCGGATCCGCCGGGTCCACCCTCGGCCGGGAGGACCTGGACCGTGCCCTGGCGGCCGGGGCCCGGATCCTGCATCTGACCGGCATCACCGCCGCCCTCAGCCCCGACGCCCGCAAGGCCGTGGAGTACGCGGCCGAGCGCGCCGCCGCCGAAGGCATGGAGGTCTCCCTCGACGTCAATTACCGCAGCAAGCTCTGGACCCGGGAGGAGGCCCGCGCCGCGCTCACGCCGCTTGCCCGGCACGCCAGCATCGTGATCGCCTCCGACGATGAGCTCGGGCTGGTCGCGGCCCCGGTGGGAGCTGGCCCGGAGGAATCACCGCACCCCGGCGATGCCGATACAGATGCAGATGCCGCCGAAACAGCCATGGCCGCCGAACTGCTGGAGCGCGGCGTCCGCGAAGTCGTGGTCAAGCGCGGCGCCTCCGGTGCCGGTGTCCACACCGCCGACGGGCGATGGGAAGTGCCCGCCGTGCCTGTGACCAGCATCGATACCGTGGGCGCCGGGGATGCCTTCACCGCCGGCTACCTGTCCGCCCTGCTCGACGGCGCCGACGTCGCCGGCCGCCTGCAGCGCGGCGCCCTGGCGGGAGCCTTCGCCGTCAGCACCGCGGGGGACTGGGAAGGCCTGCCCGGCCGTGCGGAGCTGGCACTGCTCGGGACCACGCCGGGCGGAACCACCCAGCGCTAAGCCCCCGCTTTAAGCCCGCCGTACCGGCGTTGACGGTTCTTCGGCCGGCGTCCGGCCGTCCGGCGCCGCCGGCACCGCCGGCGGCGCTCCCACCGTTCCGGCCGGCGCCGGGCCGCTGGCGCCGGGCAACTAAGACACCCCCTGTAAGAGCAGAAAAGGACCTGTTGTGAAAATCATTGCCGCTGAAGTGTTCGTCACCAGCCCCTCCCGGAACTTCGTGACCCTGCGGATCACCACCGAGGACGGCGTGACCGGGATCGGGGACGCGACCCTGAACGGGCGCGAGCTCGCCGTGGCCGCCTATTTGAAGGAGCACGTCGCGCAGCTGCTGATCGGCAAGGACCCGCACCGGATCGAGGACACCTGGCAGTTCCTGTACCGGTCCTCGTACTGGCGCCGCGGCCCGGTCACGATGGCCGCGATCGCGGCCGTGGACATGGCGCTGTGGGACATCAAGGGCAAGCTCGCCGGGATGCCGGTCTACCAGCTCCTGGGCGGGGCGTCCCGGAACGGGCTGCGCGCCTACGGGCACGCCTCCGGCGCGGACCTGCCCTCGCTGTTCGATTCGGTCCGTGAGCACCTGGAGCTCGGCTACAAGTCGATCCGGATCCAGACCGCGGTGCCCGGGATCAAGGCCGTCTACGGCGTCGCGGCCCAGGCCCAGGCCTCCGGGGAACGCTACGACTACGAACCGGCCGGACGCGGCGCGTTCCCGCAGGAAGAGGACTGGGACACCCGCGCCTACCTCCGCCACCTGCCCACCGTGTTCGAGGCCGTGCGCAACGAGTTCGGCCCGGACATCCCGTTGCTGCACGACGGGCACCACCGGATGACCCCGATCCAGGCCGCGAAGCTGGGCAAGGCGCTCGAACCCTACGACCTGTTCTGGCTCGAGGACTGCACCCCGGCCGAAAACCAGGAAGCCCTCCGCCTGGTCCGGGCGCACACCACCACCCCGCTCGCGATCGGGGAAATCTTCAACACCGTCTACGACTACCAGGCCCTGATCAAGGAACAGCTGATCGACTACGTGCGGGCAGCCTCCACCCACTTCGGCGGGATCAGCCCGCTGAAGAAGGTGATGGACTACGCCGCGCAGTACCAGATCAAGTCCGGCTTCCACGGCCCCACCGACATCTCCCCGGTCGGGTTCGCCGCGCAGCTGCACGTGGGCCTGGCGATCCACAACTACGGCATCCAGGAATACATGCAGCACTCGGACAAAACCAACGAGGTCTTCGAACAATCCATGACCTTCGTCGACGGCTACCTGCACCCCGGCGACAAGCCCGGCATCGGCGTCGAATTCAACGAAGAAGCCGCCGCCGCGTTCCCCTACCAGCAGGCCTACCTGCCCTACAACCGCCTCGTCGACGGCACCGTCCATGACTGGTAACCCGGCCACGACAGGTAACCGGCACTGGCGGCTGGCAGTGCCTTAAGCACCAAAAAGGTCCCGGGCGGCGAGTCGATGCTCAGCCGCCCGGGACCTGGCTCTTTTGAGTCCGGCTCTCAGCGTCCGGTGTGCTGGTTGCTTAGTGAACCTGTTCCCGGGTCATGCCGAAGGGGACCTGGTCGGAGAGGGCCGCGGTGTAGTGGCCCGGCTTGTGCCGCGTGAGCAAAATGCCGTGCGTCCCGGTTGTCATGGCGAGCTGCTGCAGCCCGCGGACGGCGTCGTTGAGTCGGTCGTCGAGCACGCGCCGGTTGTCGACCTGGATCTCAATGGGCTCGGTAATGGTGGTCATCGCTCTGTCTTTCTTGGAGTACTTCTAGTCGGCCCCAATGGATTCAGGAACAGTAACGTCATATTTATTGGCCCGTCAAATCACCACGCCGCATGAGCGCGTGGCCCGTGCGGACGCCAAATGCCCGCACATTGCGGCCCGGGCGGCTGACCTGCAGATCCACCCAGGCCCGGGTGGTCCCAGTGAGTCTAATCACCCGGCATCACTGCGGGCAGGCCGAAAGATGCTCGTGCATGCAAACAATGCCGCCGTCGGGGGCGCGGGAGAAGATGATGGTCTCCCGTTCATCGCTCGTATCGCGGCCACCGTCCCGGTCAACCCGGACCGTCGTGGCCACGCGGTGTGAAAACACCGCGGTAGCCCCGAGGAGCTGGATATCCTGCTCGCTGCTCCGGCATTCGAGCACACGCCAGCCACCGGCGAGCCAGCTGTCCCACAGGGTGCGGTAGGCGGAGCGGGACCCAAGGCGCTGGGCTTCCGGATGGAAGATGAAGGTCGCCTCCGGGCTGAAGGCCGCAAAGTAGGCCTCGGTGTCCGTGGCGGCGAAGGCGGCGACCAGGCGGTCGGCTGCCTCCTGGACCTCTTCGCGGCTGAGGTCGCGGGGCGCTGCCGGCCGCAGCACCGCTGCCGGCAGCGGCCGGGCCACGGCCCGGATCGGGGCGCCGTCGGCCCCGGGGATACGGAGGGGAAAGAGGAAGAGCTCGACGTCGGATCCTGCGTCTGTGGCCCGCTGGACCTGCTCCAGTCCGGTGAGGTTTTCCACGATGCTGCAGCCGTTCCCGGCCAGAATGTCGTGGGCGGGGAAACCGCCGCCGGCCGGGCCGCCGTCCTGGTTGCCCTGCTGGTCGCCGTGCGTGGCGCCGGGGGAGGTGGGATCCACGCTGAGGGCATCCAGGCCTACGGCGCGGTAGCCGCGGTCCACGATCAGTTGCGCCGCCGCAGCCTCCAGCCACGGGTGCTTGAGGTACTCCTCCGTTCCCCACGCCGCAGCGCAGCCGGTGTGCAGCAGGAGGATCTTCTCTGGACTGCCCGGATACCCGGGTTTCCCTGGCTCCCCGGCTGAGCCCGCCGGGGCGATTCCCGCCAAGTGCGCGGCGGTGATGGCGCCGCCGCGGGCCACGTCCCGGACGTCCACGATTTCGGCGACGCCGCCGAAAAGGGACAGCGGCAATTCGTCCAAAGCTGCCCAGCCGTTGCCCACATGCAGCGGTGCGTCGGCGTGGGTACCCGAATGGGAGCCCAGTCCGAGCGAGAGCACGTTGGCGCCGTCGGCCTCCACGGTCAGTGCCGATGCGATCCGGACCTCCGGGTCGCCGGGATAGACAGGCATTCCCGTGCGCAGCGGGACGCTGAGATCGAACCACGTCACCGCTGGCCCACCAGTTCCGTGTCGAAGTCGCCGTGCAGGTCCGGCGCGGCTGCCTCCGCTGTTCCGGCGGCGACCGTGTTTCCAGCCGCATCGATGACCGGCGGCACCGGGGTGTCCTTCGCGGGGATCCAGCGCGGCCCGGCGGCCGGGAACACTCCGCGCGGCTCCGGGAAGATCCACAGCAGCCCGAGGTAGAGGACGGCTGCAAGCCCCAGCGATGCCGGCAGACTGATGTCCACACCGCCGGCCAGGTTGCCCAGGGGCCCCTGGAACTGGCCGGGCATGTTCACCATGCTCAACCCGGCGCCGGCGCTGACCAGCCAGGCCGCCATGCCGCGCAGGTTCCAGCCGTGGTTGAACCAGTACCGTCCGCCGGTCTGGCGCCGGTTGAACACCTGGAGGGCATCGGCGTCGTACCAGCCGCGGCGGGTGATGAAACCGATGATCATCACCACCATCCAGGGCGCGGTGCAGGTCACGATCAGGGTGGCGAACGTGGAAATGCTCTGGACGAGGTTGAAGGCGAAGCGGCCGGCGAAGATGAAGGCGATCGCCAGGACCCCGATGAACAGGGTGGCCTGGACCCGGTTGAACCTCGGGAAGACGCTGCTGAAGTCAAGGCCGGTCCCGTACAGCGAGGACGCCCCGGTGGACATGCCGCCGATCAGGGCGATGGCGCAGAGCGGGATGAAGTACCAGGCGGGGGAGACCGCCAGCAGGCCGCCGACGTAGTTCGGCGCCGCCGGGTCCATGAATTCCGGCGCCTTGGTGGCGATGATGGACGCCGTGGCCAGGCCAAAGACGAACGGAATATGGGTGGCCAGCTGGGCCAGCAGCGCCGCGCCCATGACCTTGCGCTTCGGGGTGGCGGTCGGGATGTAGCGCGCCCAGTCGCCCAGGAACGCGCCGAAGGAGATGGGGTTGGACATGACGATCAGGGCCGCGCCGATGAACGCCGGGATGAACCCTGCGACGCCGACGCCGTCGAATCCGGTTCCGAAGGCACCCTCGAAGTTCAGGTTGAGGTCGCCCGCGAAGGCGATGAAGCCGACAACGAACAGCAGGGTGGCCGCGGTGACGGCAATCTTGTTCACCAGCAGCATGAACTTGAACCCGTAGACGCAGACCACCAGAACGAGTCCACCGAAGAGGCCGTAGGCGACGGCGAACGAGCCCATGTCCTGCGGCAGGCCGACCAGCCGGTTCAGCCCGCCGACCAGGGCATCGCCGGAGCTCCAGACCGAGATGGAGAAAAATGCCAGCGCGGTCAGCAGTGACAGGAATGACCCGACCACCCGGCCGTGCACGCCCAGGTGGGCGGAGGAGGACACCGCGTTGTTGGTTCCGTTCGTGGGGCCAAAGACGGCCATGGGCGCCAGCAGGAGGGCGCCGACAACCAGGCCCGTCACCGTCGCGGCGAGCCCCTGCCAGAACGACAGGCCGAACAGGATCGGAAATGCGCCCAGGAAGGCGGTGGCAAAGGTGTTGGCACCGCCGAACGAAACCCTGAACAAGTCAAAGGCGCTGGCATTGCGGTCCTTTTCGGGGATCCGCTCAATGCCGTAGGTCTCCACGTCCGTGACCTTGCCGCGGTTCCGCCCTGCGCCGGCGCCGTCAGGCTTTTCCTCGACCATGTCGTTCTCCATCCAGCTCATCATTGATTCCTAAGAGTTGCTTTATAAGCATCACAAGTTGTGTTGGAGGCTACACTGTGAAGCGGCTCACAGCAAGGCCCTGCCCTGTCCGGCCGGCGGTTTACGCAACCGGCCGCCGGACCGGGACCCTGCCGCGGGAAGCCCGGGCGGCCGATGTGCCCGCCGCCCGGTGAATAACAGGGATAATCTTCAACGGGGACCATCCACAACACGGCGCAAAGGCGGCACAGCGACATGGCACAGGCTCAAGCAGGCAAACCCCAGGGACGGTGGCGGACCTTCCACGAAAAGTTCGTCGTGGAGGAGCGCTTCATGAGCGTGACGGCGCGCCGGAATCTCTACCGGACCGCCGTCGTCCTGATGATCGCGGGCGCCGTGCTGTTCGTGGTAATCCTCGCCGGAGTCCTGCAGCACGGCGGCATCTCGGCGGCGGATGAGCCCGTGCGGACCTGGCTCCTGACCCTGCGCGCGGAACCCACCACCATCATCATGATCATCCTTGCGATCATCTTCGGCCCTATCGGCCTGCCAATCATCGTCCTAATCGTGACGGTGGCCTGGGGCCTGCTCGCCAAGCACGCCTGGCGGCCGATGCTCCTGGCCGGCGCCATGCTGACCGGCGTCATTCTGGCGCAGGTCATCGGCCACATCGTCGAACGCCACCGGCCTCCGATCGACCTCATGCTCTTCGGCGCCGACTCCACGTTCTCGTTTCCGTCCGGCCACGTCCTTGGCGCGTGCGACTTCCTGCTGGTCACCACGTATCTGGTCTTTTCGCGCCGGAAGAACCCCATGTCCGCTGTCATCGCCTTCATCGTGGCGGGGATCGGCATCTTCTTCGCCGCCGTCAGCCGCCTCTACCTCGGCTACCACTGGATGACCGATGCCCTGGGCGCCTTCTCGATCTCGCTCGTGATCCTGGGCGGCGTCATTGCGCTGGACACCTGGCGGACGGCGCGGATTCCGGGCGAACAGGTCACCGGGACGCTCTCCACCGCCGACACCAGCCAGGACTGAGCACCGTCAGCGGCTGCGCGCCCGCTTGAGTTCGGTCCGCAGCCGGGCGTTGGCGGCCTCGAGTTCCATCACCTTGGCCACGCCGGCCAGGTTAAGCCCCTCTGCCAGGAGTTGGCCGATCCGCCGCAGCACCACAAGGTCTGCGTCGCTGTATTGCCGGGTGCCACCCGCAGTGCGGTCCGGCGCGAGGAGCCCCCGGCGCTCGTAGAGCCGGATATTCTGCTGCCCCGTGCCCACCAGCTGCGCCACCACCGAGATGGCGTACAGGCCTGAATTCGCGCCTCGGTCCGCCATGGTCTTCCTCCCGTTCCGGAAATTCCCTTGCATCAGTGTTTCACCGGTGCTATAAAAAATCTATACCCACTACCACACAAAAATTGTGGTGGGCTGTAGAAGGAATGCAGATCAAGTCTCGCTGAAGGAGTGGGAAATGATGTTGATTCGGACGGACCCGTTCCGTGACTTCGACCGGCTTGCGCAGCAGGTGTTCGGGACGGTGGCACGCCCGGCGCCCATGCCCATGGACGCGTGGCAGGAAGACGGCGTATTCGTCGTCGCGTTCGATCTTCCGGGCGTCAATGTCGACTCGATCGGACTCGACATTGAGCGCAACGTCCTGACGGTCCGGGCGGAACGGCGGGACCCGGCGCGGCCCGACGTGGAACTGACGGTCTCGGAGCGCCCCCGTGGAGTGTTCAGCCGCCAGCTGATCCTCGGCGACACCCTGGACACGGAGAACGTCAAGGCAAACTACGCCGACGGCGTCCTGACGCTCCGCATCCCGGTGGCGGAGGCCGCCAAGCCGCGGAAGATTGAAGTCACCCGTTCGCAGGACAAGATGCAGGAGATCGGGAAGTAGCCCCCGGGCCGGCGCGGCGCCCGCAGCGTCGCTCCGGCTCCGGCTGCAGGCAACGGAGACCGACCATGGCCGGCAGGAACCCTGATCCCCGAGGCTACTACGCGCTATTGCACGTCTCGCCGGAGGCGGGCCGGCAGGAGATTGGCCGCGCCTTCCGGGCGCTGATGCGCCGGCACCATCCCGACGTCGGCCAGTCTGACCCCGACCCTCCCGATGTCGGCGCCATCCTGCACGCTTTCGCCGTGCTGCGGGACGCCAGGAGCCGGGCGGACTACGACGCCGGCGGCTGGCGTCCCGCCGTCGAGGACGACACCTTCCATCACCGGAACGACCATGCCGGCCAAGGCAGCCGCGACATCCCGGTGCACATCATCCGGCGTCGGGATCCCCTTGTGCGCGTGCTCCCCGTCCGCTGGGAACCCGGGCCGTGACCGGGAAACACTTGGGATCAGTTGCTGGCGGCGGCATAGGCGTTCAGGCTCAGCGAGAACACGATCCAGGAGAGGTACGGCAGCATGAGCAGTCCCGCCGCCCGGCTGATCAGGCCGAACCGGACCACCGTGACGGCGGCAGCCACCGTATGGACGGCGATGAGCAGCAGGGCCAGCCAGAGCGCGGCCCCGCCGGCCATGGGGTACATGCCGAAGAACAGGGGCGCCCAGGCGAGGTTGACGAGCAGCAGGATGGCGTAAACGGTCATGGCCCCCCGGCCGCGCCCGGAGCGAAGTCCTGTTCCCCGGCGCCAGACCAGCCACGCCGCCACTGCCATGGTCGTGTAGAGCACCGTCCAGACCGCTCCGAAGGCCCAGCCCGGCGGAGTCCAAGGAGCTTTCTCTGCCGCCGCGTACCAGCCGCCGGCGTTGCCGATAATGACCAGCGACGCCACGAAGGACACCCCATGGGAAACCGCCAGGAAGCAAAGGAGGGCTGCCGCCTGCCGGCCGGGGCTGGGCGGCGCCGGCGGCCGGCGGTTGACGCCCTGTTCAATTTTCACGTGCACCGATCAACAGTGGCCGTTGGCATCGCGTCCGTCAAACGGCCAGGGTCGTGGCGCTCACCCCCGGGGGAGCCTAAGATCAGTCAACCAACCACCGAAACTACATAGAGGTCCCCGTCGATGAACGCTTCCGCCAAGGATCTGGCTTCCCTTCTTCCGCCCGGCTTCACCCTGGGTGTGGCGACCTCCGCCTTCCAGATCGAGGGTGCACTCGATGAAGACGGCCGCGGCCCTTCCGGATGGGATGTCTTCGCCGCGAAGCCGGGGTCGATCGTGGAGGACCAGAGCCCGGCCGTTTCCTGCGATCACTACCACCGGGTGCCCGAGGACGTGGCTCTGATGAAGGAGCTGGGGATCGACTCGTACCGGTTTTCGCTGTCCTGGTCCAGGATCCAGCCCGGCGGGAGCGGACCCGCGAACCCTGCCGGGCTGGACTTCTACGACCGGCTGATCGACCTGTTGCTCGCCAACGGCATTTCCCCGATGGCCACGCTCTACCACTGGGACACCCCATTGCCCCTGGACGAGGCCGGCGGCTGGATGAACCGTGACACGGCCTACCGGCTGGGGGACTTCGCCGCCATCGCCGCGTCTGCCTTCGGGGACCGCGTGAGGCGCTGGGTGACTGTCAACGAGCCCGCCACAGTCACCACCAACGGCTACGCCCTGGGCATGCACGCGCCCGGGGAGGCCCTCATGCTCAAGGCCCTCCCCAGCGTGCACCACCAGCTGCTGGGCCACGGCCTGGCGCTCCAGGCGCTGCGTGCCGCCAAGGTGCCGGGCGACATCGGCATCACCAACGTCTACTCACCGATGGTCCCGGCCACCGCGAACCCGCTGGACAAGGTCAGTGCCGGACTCATGGATGTGGCGCAAAACCGGCTCTACGCCGATCCGGTGCTGCTCGGCAAATACCCGGATGTTATCCGGGCCGCCACCTTCTTTTCGTCGTCCTTCAGCCCGTCCAGCGAAGACATGGAGCTGATTTCCCAGCCCCTGGATTTCTATGGCCTGAACTACTACATGCCCACCCTTGTCGGGGCGGGTCCGGGTGAGGGGGCCGTGCCGCCCGGAATGGCCGAGGCCATGGGGGACGACCTCAGCGGGACACCCGGTGCGCCCTTCCACATCGCGCAGTTCCCGGACACCGAGACCACGGCCTACGGCTGGCCGGTCAAGCCCGAATTCATATCCGTCGCCCTGGCCGAGATGGCCGACCGCTACCCGGATCTGCCCCCGGTCTTCATCACCGAGGGCGGGGCCAGTTTCGAGGACGTCGTGGTCCAGCCTGTCGGGACGGACCGCCGGATAATCCCGGACGAACGGCGTCTGCGTTACCTCGCAGACCACATCGGCACGGCCCTGGAAGCGACGCGTCCCGGCGGCGCCGCCGAGGCCATCGACCTTCGCGGCTACTATGTGTGGTCCTTCATGGACAACTTCGAGTGGTCCGCCGGCTACAAGCAGCCGTTCGGTCTGGTGCACGTCGATTTCGATACCCAGGTCCGCACGCCGAAGGCCTCCTACTACTGGCTCCAGGAGGTCATTGCGGCCCGCAGCGCGGCGTCCGCCGGAGAGCCGGGCAGCGCCGCGCAGCCCGGCGGCGCCGGCGGGCAGGACGAAACCGCCGACGTCTGAGAGCCGCACCCGGCAGCCTGACGCCCCTCAAGCCGGGTCAACCTAGAGCAGATCCAGGTCCTGCAGGCCCTTGGCGAGCCCCGCGCCGTCGGGCGAATAGAACCACGGGACGGAGGACTCCGAGTGGTCTCCGGTGTCGGAGTGGCCGCCGGCGAAGACGGCCTCGCTGGCCGAGAGCTGCCGGATGCCGATCGCGGCCACCTGGTCGGGGTGCTTCTGCGCGAAGCCGGAGTAAATCTCTTCATCGTGCTGGCCGTTGTCGCCGAACAGCAGCCAGCGCATGTTCGGGAACTCCTGGGCCAGCAGCTCAAGGTTCCGCCGTTTGTGTTCCTGGCCGCTGCGGAACCAGCGGTCGTGCGTCAGTCCCCAGTCCGTGAGCAGCAGCGCGCCGGAGGGATAGAGGTTCCGGGCAATAAAACGGGCCAGGGTGGGAGCTGCGTTCCACGGCCCCGTGGACAGGTAGATCACCGGCGCCTCCGGGTGCTCCACCTTGAGCCGATCCAGCAGGACGGCCATGCCGGGTGTCGCCATCCGTGCCCGTTCGTTCAGGACGAAGGTGTTCCACAGCGCCAGGAAGGGCCGGGGGAGGGCGGTGACCATGATGGTGTCGTCAATGTCCGAGACGATGCCCAGCCTGGTGTCCGGCGAGATCACGAAAATCCTGGCCTCGACCGGTTCCGTTCCCTCGGCGCGCAGCACGGCCGTATGCCAGCCCGGGGTCAACGCCACGTGAACCAGGGTGTCCACCAGGCCGCCGCGGTCCGCATGCACGCGGGTGGCGACGCCGCCGATCTGGATCTCCACCTCGGTGAACTGGACCGGGACGCTCGTGAAGGCACGCCAGCCGCGGAAGTTCTGGTTGCCGTTCAGGGCCAGCCGCTCCGCCTTGCCGCCGGGCACCGGCCGGCTGGTGAGGACCACCCGGCCCAGTACCCTGACCCACTCGGTCGAGCCGTAGCCCTGATAGGCGACTGTCTGCGGGCTGAACTTCCAGCGCCGGGCCGTCTTGAGCCGGAACCCGTTGACGGTGTCCGACACCCAGTGGGCGAGCCGGAAGGCCCTGTTGCCGGACACGGGCAGCTGCTGCGCTGGTTGCGAGGCCAATTCCATGCCTCCACTCTCCCACAGTGCCGGGCTCCGGCCGTGCCGGCGGGGTCCCCGGACCCGGGCCCCCGCCGCGCCGGATTACCAGCGTGGCGGCTGACCCAGCAGCCCGCGCAGTGTGGCGGCGTTGCGGACGGCGTTGCCGCCGCCGTCGTTGTTGAAATACGCGTAGACGTCTTTGCCGCCGGCCTGCCACTCGCGGATCCGGTCCGCCCACCAGCGCAGGTCGTCATCGGAATAGGACCCGCCGTACAGGACGTCGTGGTCGGGGCCGTGCAGCCGGATATAGACGAACGCCGCGGTGGCGCGCAGGACGCACGGTAGCCCGGCGCCGCTCATGATGCAGTAGGCCGCGCCGTGACGTTCCAGCAGGTCGTATACGGCGTCGTCGTCCCAGCTGGGGTGGCGAAACTCCACGCACACGCGGATCCAGCCGGGCAGAGCCGACAGGAAGTAGTCCAGCCGGGCGTCGTCGCGCGCCAAACCCGGGGGCAGCTGGACGAGCAGCACGGCCCGCTTGTCGCCGAGTTCGTGCCAGCACCGGGTGATCCGGTCCGCCCAGACCTCGGGGGCGTAAAGCTTCTTGGCATGCGTCAGGCCGCGGGGCGCCTTGACGGACAGGGCGAAACCGTCGGGCAGGCGGCGGCGCCAGCTGGCGAACGAGTCCTCTTTCGGCCAGCGGTAGAAGCTGGCATTCAATTCCACGGTGTCGAAGCGGGCCGCGTAATATGCCAGCCTGTCCCGGGCCGGCAGGCCCGGCGGATAGAGGACCCCGTCCCAGTGGTCATAGCTCCAGCCGGAAGTGCCGATCCGCACAGCGGCCACGTGCCCTGCCATGCCCCTTCCCCTTCCGCCCTCCGCCGTGTGCCCTCCACCGTGCTCCCTCCACCGTGCCGGGGGGATGCCGGTGTGGCACTGTAAGTGTCATGGTACGCATCGAGGATTACGCAATGGTCGGCGATCTGCACACCGCTGCCCTGATCAGCACCGAAGGCTCCATCGACTGGCTGTGCCTGCCGCGCTTCGACTCGCCGGCCTGTTTCAGCGCCCTCCTCGATTCCCCCGCGGCCGGCCGGTGGCTCCTGGCGCCGGCGGGCGGCGGGGAATGCACGCGCCGCCGCTACCGGAAGGGCACGCTGATCCTTGAAACCGAGTGGGATTTGCCCGAGGGCAAGGTCAGGATCATAGACTTCATGCCGCCCCGGGACGAGGTGGCGGATATCGTGCGGATCGTGGTCGGTGTCCGCGGTACGGTGCGGATGCGCGGCGAACTGGCTCTCCGGTTCGACTACGGCCATATTGTGCCGTGGGTCCGCCACGACGAGCTCGGGATCCACGCCGTCGCCGGGCCCGATGCCGCCTATCTGGTGACCGAGGCGCCGCTGCGCGGTGAGCGGATGCATACCGTCAGCGACTTCACGGTCAAGGCCGGGGAGCGTGTGCCCTTCGTGCTGACCTGGAGCCCCAGCCACCTCCGCCGGCCGCGGTCGGTGAACCCGGAAACGGTCCTGGCGTCCACCGAGGAGTTCTGGCTTCGCTGGTCGGCGAAGTGCACGGTCACCGGGCGCTACCGCGACGCCGTCCAGCGCTCGCTGATCACGCTCAAGGCCCTGACGTTTGCCCCCACCGGCGGGATCGTGGCCGCCGTCACGACGTCGCTGCCGGAGGAGATCGGCGGCACCAGGAACTGGGACTACCGCTTCTGCTGGCTCCGCGACGCCACGCTCACGCTGCAGGCGCTGCTGGCCGCGGGCTACACGGAGGAGGCCGGCGCGTGGCGCGACTGGCTGCTCCGCGCCATCGCCGGGGACCCGGCGGATCTGCAGATCATGTACGGGCTCCACGGCGAACGCCGGATGCCGGAGCTCGAACTGCCGTGGCTGAAGGGCTACGAAAACTCCGCTCCGGTGCGGACCGGTAACGGTGCGGCCGGCCAGCTGCAGCTCGACGTCTGGGGCGAGGTCCTCGATTGCCTGTCCCTGACCCGGAACTCCCTGCTCAAACACACCGACGACGCCTGGGACGTCCAGGTGGCCCTCATGGAACATCTGGAGACGGCCTGGCGCCAGCCGGACAACGGGCTGTGGGAAATGCGCGGCCCGCAACGCCACTTCACGCACTCCAAGGTGATGGCCTGGGTGGCGGCGGACCGCATGGTCAAGGGCGTCCGGGACTTCGGCCTGACCGGCCCGGCGGACCGTTGGGAGGAGCTGCGTGACGCCATCCACGCCGAGGTCATGGCCAACGGGTTCGACGCCGACCGCAACACGTTCGTGCAGTCCTACGGGCGGCCGGAGCTGGATGCGAGCCTCCTGCTGCTGCCCCGGGTGGGGTTCCTCCCGCCGGATGATCCGCGCATCATCGGAACCATCGACGCGGTCCAGCGCGAGTTGACGCACGACGGCTTCCTGCGCCGCTACCTGCCGGCACAGAGCGATGACGGGCTGCCCGGCGAGGAGGGGGTGTTCCTGGCATGCTCCTTCTGGCTGGTCGAGGCCCTGATCGGGGCTGGCCGGCGCCACGAGGCCCGGGAGCTGTTCGAGCGCCTGCTGGCGCTGCGCAACGACGTCGGGCTCCTCAGCGAGGAGTGGGGCGTCGAGACCGGCCGGCAGCTGGGCAACACGCCGCAGGCCTTCAGCCACTTCGCCCTCGTCATGAGCGCGCTGGAACTGCATGAAGACGGCGTCCGCCGTAGCGACACCCCGCTTCCGTGATCCGCGCCCGCGGCCCCTCAGTGGCCCCCGCGGCCCCTCAGTGGCCCCCGCGGCCCCGCCGCGGCGACCGCCGACGGACGAAGAGCGGGACCTTCAGCACTTTCCCCGCACCGTAAAATAAGTACACTTACTAATATCCCGGCGGGGGATACGAGGGAACTAGGAGTGTTGCAAATGGCGGGATATTTTGAGCTCGTGGACGCGCCCGACGGCGGCTACCGCATTCGGATGATGGACGGGGCAGGGCAACTGATGGCAGTCTCAGTGACGTTTCCCACCAAGAAAGCCGCCGTTGCCGGCGTCGCCCAGGCAAGGGAAATCGCCGGAACCGGCCTGATCAGGGACCGCAGCGCCGATGGCCGGGCCGCCGTGCCCGGATCGTCCGCCCGGGTGATCAGGGGGCGGCGCGGCGGTGCCGGGCGCTCAAACTCCACCCTGGGGGGCTCGCTGGCGGGCAAGAGGGCGCAGGCCCGTACCTGACCTGATCATCGAGTAGGCCGTTTCCCCAGCCGGTTCGCCGCGCCGAACGGTTACAGTATGGCCATGGAGCAGCGGGGGAATCGGAACTCCGGCCGTGCCCGCAAGAATCTGCTGGGCCGTGTGGCGGTGCCGCTCACTGCCGCGGCCATGCTCCTCGCCGGGCTGGCCCTTCTTGCCCGGCCGGGGACGCAGGAGGACTTTGGCTGGGTCGCGTATGCTCCGCTGGCCACGGGGCCGGTCGTGCTGCAGGGGCTCATGATCATGGGCCCGTGGATCTGGGCAGGGGTCGCGCTGATCAGCACCGGGTTGCTCCTGCTGGCGTTCTGGTCCGGCTACCGCACGGGCCGGCAGGCCCGGGACCGCGGCGACGACTCCCGCTAGACGGCTGCCGCTCGGCCGTCCGCCCCGCAGCCGGGCTGAAGCGCCTCCCGCCGCTCTGCCGTCCGCCCCGCAGCCGGGCTGACGCGCCTCCCGCCGCTCTGCCGTCCGCCCCGCAGCCGGGCTGAAGCGCCTCCCGCCGCTCTGCCGTCCGCCCCGCAGCCGGGCTGAAGCGCCTCCCGCCGCTCTGCCGCCGCCGCAGACAACACATTTCGCGGCAGTCCGGGCGCGAAACACTGCCGTGATGTGCCGTCTCGGCGGTACGCTGGCCGGGCAGCGCGTAACCGTCGAGGAGGACCTCATGAGCCAGCACCACACCCCCGGAAGGGTCGCCGTCGTCACCGGAGCCGGTTCCGGCATCGGCCGCGCAGTGGCCAGGCTCATGCTGGCCGAGGGATACCGGGTGGTCCTGGCGGGGCGGCAGGAAGAAACGCTCCGCGAGACCGCGGCCGGCCACCGCCAGGCGCTCGCGGTCCCGTGCGATGTCACCGTCCCCGCCGACGTCGAACGGCTTTTCGCCGCCGCGCTGGGGCAGTGGGAGCGCGTGGACGTGCTCTTCAACAACGCCGGCGTGTTCGGCCCCGCCGCCGCGGTGGACGAGATCACCGTGGAGGACTGGGACGCGACCCTCGCCGTGAACCTCACAGGGTCCCTTCTCTGCGCCGCTGCCGCCGTCCGGGCCATGAAGGCCCAGTCGCCCCAGGGCGGGCGGATCATCAACAACGGTTCGGTCGCGGCGCATTCGCCGCGGCCGCGGACGGTGGCCTACACGGTGACCAAGCACGCCATCACGGGGCTGACCAAAAGCATTGACCTGGACGGGCGGGGCTTCGGCATCAGCTGCGGACAAATCGATATCGGCAACGCGGCGACGGAGCTCATGGAGGAGATTGGCGTCGGTACCGGGGCGGCCCAGGCGGACGGCAGCCTGCGGGCCGAGCCGACCTTTGCGGTGCAGGACGCCGCCCGGGCCGTGCTGCTGATGGCCGGGATGCCGGCGTCGGCCAACGTGGGATCCCTCGTGGTGACAGCTGCGGGCATGCCGTTCATGGGGCGCGGCTAAGGCGCGGCTGGGGGCGCGGGCCCGGCTGGTGGGTCCTGCGGGACGCCGCCGGGGGACCTAGAGGGGCAGGAGGGCGGACAGGTCCGCGCGCAGTCCCGAGGCGGCGACACGGCCGGCGGCGACGGCGTCGGCCCAGCTCAACCGTCCGCTGACCATCGCCAGCCAGGTGTCGGCGTCGCACTCGATGACGTTTGGCGGGGTGCCGCGCGTGTGCCGCGGGCCCTCGACACACTGGGTGACGCCGAATGGGGGGACGCGCACCTCCACGGAGTTCCCGGGCGCCCGCGCGGTGACTTCCTCCAGGCAGTAGCGCACTGCCGTCGCGATCGTGGTGCGCGGGACGGCGCCGGGTCGTCCAGAGCCCGTGACTCCGGCGGCCGGCACGTTCGGGTCCGGTGCGGTCGCCGTGGCTTCCTGCCACGCGGCGAGGGCCGCGCGGCCCTCGTCCACAGCGATTCGACGGCGCGATACAGCCACTTTCCCGAGTCTCCTAGTCCAGCAGCGCCGCGACGGCCCGCCCGAGCCGGATCTTGCCCACCGGGCGTCCCCCGCCCAGTACCGGGTCCACCACCTTGTCCAGGACGCTGGACACTTCAGGGATTTCGACGGCACCGGAGGCCGCGAGGAGCGTCAGGCCTACCAGCGTAGTGGCCCGGATGTTGCCGTCGAGCATCTTGATGGCAACCGAGACGCCCTGGCGGGTGGCCATGACCAGGACGCCCTCGGCGCCGATCTTGGCCAGGATGCCGAGTTCGTCCATGACGATCGTGTTGGCCTGCCCGCGCCCCTGGACGGCCCACGGGTAGTCCAGCATGGACGTGGCAATGGTGGCTGCCCGCGCGTTCGAGTTCTTGTCGCCCGGGGCCTTGGCCAGCTTCGAGTAGGCCCGGGCCAGGCCGATCAGGGAGACGGCGGCAACCGGCGCGCCGCAGCCGTCGATGCCCAGGTGGGTGATGCGTTCGCCGCAGTACTCCTCGATCACGGAGCGGATGCGCTGCTGCAGCGGGTGGTTGGGTTCGAGGTAGCTGTTCTTGTCCCAGCCGTTCTCCGTGCACGCCCAAAGGAACGCGGCGTGTTTGCCCGAACAGTTGAAGGCCAGCCGGGACTTGCCGCGCTCGGTCTGCACGAGCCAGTTCCGGGCCGTCTCATCCTGGGGCCAGTCGGCCGGGCACTGCAGCTGGTCTTCCTTGGCCCCGGCCGCCTTGAGCATGCCCTCGACCACGTCCATGTGGTCCAGGGATCCGACGTGGCTGCCGCACGCGATGGCCACCTGGGCGCCCCGCAGGGGCACGCCGGACTGCATCGAGGCCAGGGCCTGCAACGGTTTGAGCGTGGACCGGGCAAAGATCGGGGCGTTCACATCGCCGAGCTCGATCACTACCGTCCCGTCCGCGGCCAGCACCACGGCCGAGCCGATGTGGCGGGACTCCACGAAGCCGCTGCGTTCGATGACTGCCAGTTCGACGGCGGAGTCGACTGTGAATGTTGCATGCGGGTTCAAAGCCATGCTGCAAGTCTATGGTGCCCGGTGCTGATACCCCGGTTATTCCACGGTCACCATCACCGACTGCCAGCCGGAGGCGCCGTCCGGGACCGGATCCGCTCGCTTGTCCGTCTGGACCTCGCCCTTGCCGTCCGTGGCGCGCACCTTGATGTAGTGCGGGCCCGGCGTGGCATCCCAGTCCAGGGACCACTGCCGCCACGTGATGAGGGAGGCCTCGGCGGAGAGTACCGCCTCGGTCCAGGGCCCGCTGTCGATCTGCACCTCGACCTTGGTGATCCCGCGGGTCTGGGCCCACGCGGTGCCGCCGATGGCGATCTTTCCGGCAGGGACCTTGGCGAAGGACTTGGGCACCTCGACCCGCGCCATGGTCTTGATCGGGCCGCGTTCGGACCAGCCGCGCTGGGTCCAGTACGCCTTGCTGTCCGCGAACCGGGTCACCTCCAGGTCCACCACCCACTTGGTTGCGGAGACGAAGCCATACAGGCCGGGAACCACCATCCGCACCGGGTAGCCGTGCTCGAGCGGGAGCGCCTCGCCGTTCATGCCGATCGCCAGCATCGCGTCGCGGTCGTCCTGGAGGACCTCCAGGGGCGTGGAGGCGCTGAAGCCGTCAGCCGAGGTGGAGAGCACCATGTCCGCGCCCTGTGTGGGGCGGGCCAGCTTCAGGGCGTCGCGGATGGGCATGCCCAGCCATTTGGCGTTGCCGGCCAGGTTGCCGCCGACCGGGTTGGACACGCAGGTCAGGGACACATGGGATTCGATGAGCTGGGCGTCGAGCAGGTCCTGGAAGGTAAGCCGGACCTCTTGTTCCACGAGGCCGTGGATGCGCAGTTCCCAGTCCTGGACGTTGATCTCCGGCACGCTCAGCGCCGTGTCGATCCGGTAGAAGTCCTTGTTCGGGGTCAGCCACGGCGTGACGCCGGGCGCCTTGGACTGGACCCCGGCCGGGACCGCGGCGGCGGCCTTGGCGGGCGCGGGCAGCTGCAGCGACTCGCGGGCCGCGGCCACGTTGCTGCGGGCCGCGCTCAGCAGGCGGCCGCCGGTGGCGGCAACAGCCGAGGCGGCCGCGGTGATGCCGGCGGCGGCGAAGAACCCGCGCCGCGTGGTCGCCGGGCGCTCGGGTTCCTTCGCGGCGACGTCGGCGGCCCGGTCCGGCCATTCCTGCATCCGCCACAGCCGGGTGATCAGGAGCCGCAGCACCACCAGCCCGGCGACGGTGCCGATCAGGGAGGGAATGGCATCGACCGGCTTGACGCTGGCCCGCGTCACCACGCTGCCGACGATCACGGCGCCCATCAGCACCACCCCGGCCACACCCAGGGCCCATTTCCGGTACGCCACGATGCCGAGTACGCACGCCAGGAGCAGGATCGTGACCGCCATGCCGACGAACAATGCGGCCTTGTCGTTGGTGCCGAACGTTTCAACGGCGAAGTTCTTCATCCACAGCGGCGTGAAGTCGATGAACGTCGATCCCAGCGCAATCAGGGGTGTCGCCCGTGTGGTGAAGAACGCCCCGATCAGTTCCGCGACGGACAGGACGACGGCGGCCGCAGCCACTCCGGCCACCGCGGCCAGGGCTGTGGCGCCGCGGGACCGCTTGCTGGGCTTCATGCTGGGTTTGTTCATACATGCCATTCGTAGCCGTGCGCCCCGCGGATTGTCCGGCGCCGGGCTTGGCTCCGGCGCGTGGGCATGCCCTCCTGCCGGACCCTGGCGTGGACATGCCCCGCGGTCCCCGGGACATGTCCAGCCTTGGGGCCCGGGCGTGGGCATGTTCTCCGGCACCACGGGACATGTCCAGCCCTGGGGCCCGGGCGTGGGCATGATTTCCGGCACCACGGGACATGTCCAGCCCTGGGACCCGGGCATGGGCATGGTGGCATTGTGCCCATTGGACGTGGCCGGGACTGGGCATATCCGCGGGTGGCCCCGGTGCCCGGCGCCGCCGAGCCGCGGATTGCCCGGTGCCCGCGAGGCGCCGCGGCGAAAATTGAGCATGTCCAGCGGCCGACACAGCTTAGGAGCCTTCGGGGTGCACCACGTACCCTTGGAGACTGTGAAGGTACTTGTCATCGGCCCCGGCGGCCGCGAACACGCCATTGTCCGATCCTTGCTTGCAGACCCGAACGTTTCCGAGGTCCACGCGGCCCCGGGCAACGCCGGCATCAGCGCGCTGGTCCCCACATACGAGATCGACGCGAACGATCCCGACGCCGTCGCCGCGCTGGCCCTCAAGCTCACCGTTGACCTGGTGGTGGTCGGTCCGGAGGCGCCCCTCGCCGCCGGCGTGTCCGACGCCGTCCGCGCCGCCGGCGTCCCGGTCTTCGGCCCCAGCAAGGCCGCGGCCCAGCTGGAAGCGTCCAAGGCCTTCGCCAAGGAAGTCATGGCCGAGGCCGGCGTGCCCACCGCAATGGCCCGCGTCGCCTCCAACGCCGGGGAAGCCGCCGACGCCCTCGATACCTTCGGCGCCCCGTACGTCGTCAAGGACGACGGGCTCGCGGCCGGCAAGGGCGTCGTGGTCACCTCCAACCGCGACGAGGCCCTCGCGCATGCCCAGACCTGCTTCGACGCGGGCGGCACCGTGGTGATCGAGGAGTTCCTGGACGGACCCGAGGTCTCCGTGTTCGTCCTTTGCGACGGCACCAACACCGTTGCCCTGTCCCCGGCGCAGGACTTCAAGCGCATCTTCGACAACGACGAGGGCCCAAACACCGGCGGCATGGGCGCGTACACACCGCTGGAATGGGCCCCCGAAGGCCTCGTGCAGGAAGTGATCGACCGCGTCGCCCAGCCCACGGTCAACCAGATGGCGCACCGCGGCACCCCGTTTGTGGGCGTCCTCTTCGTCGGCCTCGCCCTGACCTCGCGCGGCACGCGGGTCATCGAATTCAACGTCCGGTTCGGCGATCCCGAAACCCAGGCCGTCCTCGCCCGGCTCAAGACGCCCCTCGGCGGGCTGCTCATGGCCGCGGCCAAGGGCGAGCTGGACAAGGTGCAGCCGCTGCGCTGGTCCAAGGACACGGCCGTCGCCGTCGTCGTGGCCGCCGAAAACTACCCCGACACCCCGCGGACGGGCGACCGCATCCGGGGCCTGAAGAAGGTCGACGCCCTGGACGGCGTCCACGTGATCCACGCCGGGACCAAGCTCGACGGCGAAGGCAAGGTCGTGTCCGCCGGCGGCCGCGTCCTGGCTGTGGTGGCGCTGGGCACGGACCTCGTGGAGGCCCGGGAGCGGGCGTACGACGGCGTCGAGCTCGTCCAGCTGGACGGCAGCCAGTTCCGCACTGACATCGGCGGCAAGGCCGCCCGCGGCCAGATCCGGGTAGCCGGGCCGGGAACCGCGGCCGCGTCGAAAGCGAAGGCATGAACGTGACCGAATCCGCAGCGCCGACGCCCGGCACCCAGCCCGAGACCACGCCTGAGACCATGCCTGAGACCGTGCCCAAGGGCGGGCTCGACACCGCCACGCAGGACCTGCCCGGCTGGCGGCACGTCTACTCCGGCAAGGTTCGCGACCTTTACGTCCCCGCGGATCCGGCCGTCGCGGAACGCTTCGGCCAGGATTGTGTCCTGGTGGTGGCCAGCGACCGGATCAGTGCGTTCGACCACGTCCTGGCCAGCGAGATCCCGGACAAGGGCCGCATCCTGACCCAGCTGAGCCTGTGGTGGTTCGACCAGCTCGACGTCGCGCACCACGTCCTCGCCTCCACGGCCGACGACGGGGTCCCCGCCGCCGTCGAGGGCCGGGCAATGATCTGCAAGAAGCTGGACATGTTCCCGGTCGAATGCATCGCCCGCGGCTACCTCACCGGCACCGGGCTCGCTGAGTACCGCGCGTCGGGCACAGTGTGCAGCATCCCGCTGCCAGCCGGCCTGGTTGACGGGTCACGGCTGCAGGAGGCGATCTTCACGCCGTCGGCCAAGGCCGAGGTGGGCGAGCACGACGAGAACATCACTTATGACGCCGTCGTGGGCCTCGTGGGTGCGGACGTCGCGGCGGACCTGAGCAGGCTGACCCTGAAGATCTATACCAAGGCCGAGGAAATCGCGCGCGGCCGCGGCATCATCCTGGCGGACACCAAGGTGGAGTTCGGCCTCGACGCGGCGACCGGTGTCATCACCCTCGGCGACGAAGTGCTGACCCCGGATTCCTCACGGTTTTGGGATGCGGCCACGTACCAGCCCGGGCAGGCGCAGCCGTCCTATGACAAGCAGTATGTGCGCGACTGGCTGACCTCGCCGGAGTCGGGCTGGGACAAGGCCTCGGACACGCCCCCGCCCGTCCTTCCGGCCGACGTCGTGGCGCGCACCCGCAGCCGCTACGTGGAGGCCTACGAGAAGCTCACCGGCCGGACGTTCGCCTAATCTAGCCCGGCCGGCCGGCCGTTCGCCTAGCCGAGACGTTCGCCTTGCCGGGCCGTTCGCCTGGCAAGGCCGGGGCTAGGCTTCCGCGGAAGCGGCCTCGGCCCGGCGCTGGGCGAGCTTGATCTCGAGCACGGCGTCCAGCGCCTGCTGGACCCGGTCCGAGGCGCCCGCCGCGCTGAACTCCTTCTGGGCTTCCTCGAGGTACACCAGCGCCTCCGCGGCCTCCCCGGCAGCCTTGAGCGCCTTCCCCAGCAGCAGGGAGACCTCGCCGGCCGTGTGCCGGGCCAACGCCTCCCGCTCGGCATGGATCTCGCGCAGCTTCTGGACGGCGGCAACGATGTCGCCCGTGAGGTAGAGCCAGCGGGCCCGGATGAAGGCGACCTCCAGCTGGTCGGTCTTGTTGCCGCCGACAATCGACAGGGCAAGTTCGGCGCGCTCGATCGATGAGAGCGTCTCGGGTTCGACGATTCCCGAGGACAGGCGGACGGCGGCGGAGGCCTTGTTGAACCGGGCCCACAGGTCGATGTCGTTGGCCGGGGAGAGCAACCGGCCGGCCCGCTCGTGGTACTTGATCCCCTCGGGGTAATCGTGGCGCATGAAGGCCACGTTGCCGATCACCCAGGCCACCTCGCCGGCGAGCTGGGACATCGAGTGGTCGTCCATCTGGTCGTTCATGGCCTGGCAGTACTCCCAGGCCTCATCGAGCCGGCCGCTCTCGGCCAGGGCACCAATCAGGGCGCGGAGGGCACCGATGATCATGGTGGAGCCTTTGGGCAGCTGCGCGCAGAGCCGCACCGCTTCCTGCGCATGCTCGACGGCGGCGGTCAGCTGCCCCTGGCCCTGCGAGGCTGCGGCGAGCATCTGCTGGGCCCGGACGCCGAGCCCGGCAGACTCCGCGGCCATCGGGTGCTCCAGGAGATTCTGGACCACGTCCTTGCACTCCTGCCAGAGGCCCTGCTTGATCAGGCACTCGGCCTGCATATAGGTCATGTTCCACCACGCGCTGGTGTTCTTGGCCTCCAGGGCGATCTTGGCGGCGGCGGCGGCGTGGGTGGCGGCCACGGGGTAGTCCCGGAGGTCCCAGGCCTGCCGGGCATACAATCCCGCGAGCACGTATTCGGCGTCGCTGACGGACACCGGCTGGCTCCAGGCCTCGAGCGCCTTGGGGGCCAGTTCAAGCCGGCGGGCAAGCTCCTCGATGACATCGGCGGTCGGCTCGCGGCGTCCGGTTTCCAGCAGAGAAATGTAGCTGGGGGAGTACAGGTCACGGCCCAACTCCGCCTGCGTCAGGCCCCGTTCGAGCCGTTCCGCGCGGAGCTTCTCCCCAAATCCGTTCCCCACGGATACCTCCTAATTCCGGACATTCTTTGTACTAAATGCTTGACAGTCTCTGTAGAAACCATTTTACAATGTGTGTCAACAAGGGTAGTGCTGACTTGGTTAAGGAACCCCAACCCATATTGAGGAAACTTATGTTGAAGAAGATTGCAGCCGGCGCCGTTTTGGCGGGCGCACTGGCATTCTCCGCCGCGGCCCCGGCCGTGCTGTCCGCTGCTTCACTTACCGATGTCTCAGACGTTGCCGCCGTCGGCAATTGGCCCGATCCCATGCGCACCGCCCAGGCGGTGGGCAACTGGCCCGACCCCATGACCCACTCGCTGAACGTCGGCAACTGGCCCGACCCGATGTAACAAGCCCGATGTAAGCCCGATACGGCAGGCCCGGCGCAGCAACGGCCGGCTGCCTGCGGCACGGATATCCGGCACAGCCCCGGGAGGTTTCCTCCCGGGGCTGCGTTGTGTCCGGAGGCGGGGCAGGGCGCCGGGCCGGGCCGATCGCCGGTGCCGGGTCATGAAATCGCGCCGGACCTGCAGCCGGACCTGCAGTCGGACATACAAAAGAGGACCCTCCGTGTGGAGGGCCCTCTTTGTGTTTGGTCGGGATGACAGGATTTGAACCTGCGACCTCGTCGTCCCGAACGACGCGCGCTACCAAGCTGCGCCACATCCCGATCCGTTGCTTCAAAAGCAACTTCACAAGAGTATCCGATCATGGCCCCGGATGTGAAATCGGGCGTCGGCCGGGATGTGTCCCGCCGTCGTTCCGGCCCGGACGCCGACCGGTCCCGGCAGGCGCTGTTCAGACCAGCGAGTCTTTCCAGGCGCCGTGGAGCCGGGCGAAGGCGCCGCCGTCGCCGATCAGTTGCTCCGGGGTGCCGTCCTCCACGACGCGTCCGTCGTGCACCACCAGCACCCGGTCTGCCGTCTCCACGGTGGAGAGCCGGTGGGCAATGATCAGCGCTGTCCGCCCGGCACCGGGGGCCGAGTCCGGGCCGGGGGCCGGGTCTGCAACGGGTTGTTCGCCGCCCGCCTGTCCACCGGACGGCCGCTGGCCTGCCTCCCGGGTGCCGGCCTCCCGCGTCCCGCGCAGGAGCCCCGCGAGGCCCTGCTGGACCATGCGCTCCGACGGGATGTCCAGCGAGGACGTTGCCTCGTCCAGGATCAGCACGGCCGGGCGGGCCAGGAACGCGCGGGCGAAGCTGATCAGCTGGCGCTGCCCGGCGGAGACGCGGCCGCCGCGCTTGTTGACGTCGGTGTCGTAGCCGTCCGGCAGTTCCATGATGAAGGCGTGCGCCCCCACTGCCCGGGCCGCCTCTTCGATCTCCGCTCGCGAGGCTTCGGGCCGGCCCAGGGCGATGTTGTCCGCCACGGAGCCGCTGAACAGGAAGGCCTCCTGGGTGACCATGACGACGTTCCGGCGCAGGTCCTCGGTGCTGAGCTGGCGCAGGTCCACACCGTCGAGGGTCAGGGACCCGGCGGAGACGTCGTAGAAGCGGGCGATCAGCTTCGCGAGGGTGGATTTGCCGGCGCCGGTCTGCCCGACGAGCGCGACCGTCTGCCCGGCGGGGATGTGCAGATCCAGCTGCGGGATGACCACCGGGCCTTCGCCGTAGCGGAATTCGACGCCGTTGAAATCGATGCTGCCCCGCGCGTCGTGCAGGGCCGCGGGTGTTTTCGGCGGTCTGACAGTGGGCCGCTCCTCGAGCAGGCCCGAGACCTTTTCCAGGGCCGCCTGTGCGCTTTGGAAGGAGTTGTAGAACATGGCCATCTGGTCCACCGGCTGGAAGAAGCGCTTGGCGGACAGGATCAGGGCCAGGAGCACGCCGACCTCCAGGTCGCCGCTGAGGACCCGGAAGCCGCCGGTGAGCAGCACGAGGGCCACGCACACGTTCCCGATCAGCACCAGTCCCGGCTGGAAGATGCCGTTGAGGTTGATGGAGCGGACGGTCGCGCGGCGGTAGTCCTCCGACAGTTCGGAGTAGCCCGCGGCATTCTCGCGTTCCTTCCGGAAGGCCTTCACGGCGCGGATCCCGGTCATGGTCTCCACGAAGTGCACGATCAGCCGGGCCGAGACCACCCGGGATTCGCGGAAGGCGATCTGGGAGTGCTTCTGGTACCAGCGGGCCAGGAAATACATCGGCACGCCGGCGGCCAGCACCAGCACGCCGCTGCGCCAGTCCAGGGCGAACACCGTCACGGCGGTAAACGCCATGAACAGCATTCCCGAGGCCAGCGAGCTCACGCCGGAATCCAGGAGTTCGCGCAGGGCCTCCAGGTCCGAGGTCTGCCGGGCGATGATGCGCCCCGAGGTGTATTTCTCGTGGAATTCCAGGCTCAGCCGCTGCGTGTGGCGGAAGACCCGGACGCGGAGGTCCAGCAGCATCGCCTGGCTGAGCCGCGCCGTCGAGGTCACGTACAGGGCGGTCAGGCCGGCCGCCACGACGGCCGCTGCAAGGTAGGCGGCCCCGGTCAGCACCAGGGGAAGGTTGTCGCCGGCGCGCACGGCGGGCAGGGCGTGGTCGATGCCGAAGGCGATCAGGGCCGGCCCGGCCACGCGGGCGGCCTGGGACAGGACGACGGCGCCGATCGTCAGCCAGAACCGGGCCCGGACGGGGCGGATCAGGGAGCCCAGGAGGGTCAGGGAGCGCCGCCGGACGGCCTTGCTTTCGTTCCTGCTGAGGTGCGCGTTGTCCTCATTGGCGGTGCCGAACGTTGCGCTGCTCATCGGGAAATCTCCTCGGACTGGTCCTCGAGGGCGGACAATTCTGAATCCAGGTCCCGCGGTTCCGGGTCCAGGCTGGCGATCACGTAGCGGTAATGGCTGTTCCTGGCGAGCAGCTCCGCATGGGTTCCGACGGCGGCGATCCGGCCGTCCTCGAGCAGGGCCACCCGGTCGGCCAGCGCCACCGTGGAAGGCCTGTGGGCCACGATCAGCGTGGTCGTGTCCGCGAGGACTTTGCGCAGCCGGGCCTCGACGAGGACCTCGGTGTTCACGTCCAGCGCCGAGAGCGGGTCGTCCAGGACCAGCACGGCCGGTTTCGCGGCGATGGCCCGGGCCAGGGCGATGCGCTGGCGCTGGCCGCCGGAGAGGCTGAGGCCCTCCTCGCCGATCAGGGTATCCACCCCGTTCGGCAGGGAGTAGGCGAAGTGGGCCTGGGCGACGTCGAGGGCTTCCTCCAGGGCCGCGTCGCGGCCCTCCGCCGATCCGGCGTCGGGCGCGCCGAGCAGGACGTTGTCCCGGACGGAGCTGGAGAACAGCGTGGTGTCCTCAAACGCCACGGAGACCACGGTGCGCAGGTCCTCCACCGCGAACTCGCGCAGGTCCACCCCGTCGATGGTGATGGCACCGCCGGTGACGTCATAGAGGCGGGGGACCAGCTGGAGCAGGGCGCTCTTGCCGCCGCCCGTGATGCCCACGAGGGCCATGGTTTCGCCGGGGCGGATGTCCAAGGTGATGTCCTTGAGGATCGGCTTGTCCGGGGCGTCCTCGAACGCGAACGAGGCATTGCGGAAGCTGAGGGCACCCTTGAGGCCGGCGGGGCGGCGGGGCTGGTCCGGGCTGGTGATGGTGTTCTGCGCGTCCATGACCTCGAAGTGCCGGTCCACCGCGGACTTCGCGGTGAGGGCCATCGCCAGCAGCATGCCGCAGAACTCGACCGGCGCGGCAACCACGGCGGCGGTGGCGAAGAAGGCCACCAGGGACCCGATGGAGAGCTGGTCCGTGGAGGCCAGCAGGATGCCGACGACGAGGCCGGCCCCGAGCGCGAGTTCGGGCAGGAGCGTCACCACCAGGCTGAAGGTGGCCAGGTGCTTGGCCTTGGCGATCTCGGTCTGGCGGAGTTCCTCGGCCTGTTCGTTGAAGTTCTCCAGGGCCTCCCGGCTGCGGCCGAAGGCCTTCAGGACGCGGATGCCGTGCACGGATTCCTCGACCGTGGTGGCGAGGTCCCCTGCCTGGTCCTGGCTGCGCCGGGCCACCTTGCTGAACCGGGTGCGGAAGCGGAATCCGTAGATCATGATCGGCACGGCGGCGGCCAGGAAGATCAGGGCCAGCTGCCAGCTCATGGCAAACATCACGGCGACGCCGATCACCACGGTGAGCGTCGTGACCACCAGCATGATGGCGCCGAAGGCCATCCAGCGGCGCAGGAAGTTCAGGTCCGTCATGGCCCGGGACAGCAGCTGACCGGAGCCCCAGCGGTCATGGAAGGAAACCGTGAGGTCCTGCAGATGCCCGTAGAGCGAGACCCGCATCCGGGTCTCGACGGTGGTGGCGGGATTGATGACGAACTGCCGGCGCAGGGCCACGAGGCCCGCCTCGGCGATGCCCAGGACCAGGATGAGGAGCGAGGCAGTCCAGACGGCTTCCGCGTTGCCGCCGGGGGTCAGGGACTCGTTGACCAGCACGCGCAGCACCTGCGGGATGGCCAGTGCCATGACGCTGGCCAGCAGCGCACAGAGCAGGCCCATGACCAGCCGGGGCAGGATTGGCCTGACGTGCGGGTAGAGACGGCTGATGGAGGTGAAGAATGAGCTCTGCTTGGCCATGCCTGCTTCTTAAGACGCCCGTGCATAGATCGCACCGTTGAATGTAGTTTCCTGTAGCAACTACCCTAGGCCATCGGGTGACGGGATTCACACGTTGTTCAGCGCTCCCAGCATCTCGCCCAGTCATTGCGATCCGCAATGGGGTACGGATGGCTGGGCACCCCGGGACATGTCCAGTGGTGCCGCGCCCGGTGGGACATGTCCAGTGGTGGTGCCGCGTCCGGTGGGACATGTCCAGTGGTGGCCGTGGCGGGTGGGCATGGTGGGTCTATGCCCATTGCTCGCGACCGGGGGAGGGCATGTCCCGTGGGGGCGGGCGCGAGGGGAGGACATTTCCACCCGCCAGACCGCCAGACCGCAGGGCGGGCAGGACTGGCCGCGGCCAGGCCTAGGCGCGGGAGGTCAGCGTCAGCAGAACGGCTTCGGGCCGGCAGGCAATGCGGACCGGGGCGAAGCGGGACGTGCCGATGCCGCCCGAGACGTTCACCGGCGTCGTCCTCCCGTTGCTCTCCCAGGTGTGCAGCCCCCGGGCCCGCCAGGTGGGCAGGTCGCAGTTGGTGACCAGGGCCCCGTAGCCCGGGACGCAGATCTGGCCGCCGTGGGTGTGGCCGGCCAGGAGGAGGTGGGCGCCGGCTTCAGTGAAGTGGTCGAGGACGCGCTGGTAGGGTGCGTGCGCGACGGCGATGCGCAGGTGCGGGTCGGCGTCCCTGCCCTTGGTCCCGCGTGGCCAGCCCGCGTACCGTTCGAGGCGCAGGTGCGGATCGTCGACGCCGGAGAAGTCGAAGCGCATGCCCTTGAGTACGACCGACTGGCAGCGGTTGGTCAGGTCCACCCAGCCGGACATGCCGAACTCGGAACGCAGCCGGGGCCAGTCGAGCCTTTCCGGGTGCTTGCGCTCGCCCGAGGGCCCGAGCAAATATGACGCCGGGTTCTTCAGGCTCGGGCCAAAGTAGTCGTTCGAGCCGGGGACAAACACGCCGGGAAATTCCAGCAGGGGTCGCAGAGCCGCCACGAGGGGGTCCACGCCCTTGGCATGGCTGAGGTTGTCGCCCGTGTTCACCACGAGGTCCGGCCGCAATTGCGCCAGGGAGGACAGCCACTGCGCCTTCCGGTGCTGGCCCGGAACGAAGTGGATATCGGACAGGTGCAGTATCCGGAACGGGCCGAACCCGGCCGGCAGAATGGGGAGGGTTTCCTCCCTGACCACAAACTGGTTCTTCTCCCACAGCCCGTAGCCGGTAGCGGCCGCCCCCGCCGCCGTCCCGATCGCGGCGGTCACGGCAAAGCCGCGTCCGATGCTTCGAACGCGGCTCGCCAGATCATTGCCCAGGGTCATCGGCTACTTCTTGCCGGAGGACTTCGTGGGTGCCGGTGTCGGGTCGGCGGACGGTTGCGTGGCCGGCTCGGTGCTCTTCCCGGTCGGAATGGTGGTCCGCGGCACTGTTACCGGGTCCGGGACCGGGGCCGGGGAGTACAGCATGTCCGACGGCGGGTCCGGGAACGGATCGGTGCCGTAGGCCGGTGCCACCCGGGCCATGTAGTTCGAGAACTGCGGCCCGGCGATCATGTAACCGTCGATGCCCTTGTAGAAGTTGCCGTTGATCGTGACATTCTGCCCGGCACGCTTCTGGTCGCCCAGGGGATCGCCAAACCACGTGGCCGTCGCGAGGCCGCTGGTGTAGCCCGCCACCCAGGTAGAGCTGTTGTTGTCGTTGGTGCCCGTCTTCGCCGCAATGGGGAAAGTGGTCCGGGTCGAAATCCGGGGCACAATGAGCGAGCCCGAGCCGCGGTTGAGCACTTCCTGCATAGCGTACGCGACGCCGTGGGCCACCTCGGGCTTGATCGCGTCCCTGCAGTTGGGTGATTGGGCCGGCAGCTGGGCGCCGGTCGCGTCTGTTACCGACTCGATGGCCATCGGTTCACAGTACTTGCCATTGTTGGCGAAGGTGGCGAATGCGCTGGCCATGGTCAGCGGCGCCGTCTGGGTGGACCCGATGAGGTTGCCGAGGGTGGTCATCGGCACCGGGGGGTTGGGGTTGTCCGCGCTCGGCAGCCCGCCGTGGATGCCCACTGCGTCCACGACCTTCTGGATCCCGCAGAGGTCCACCTGGGCGGCGGAAGCGAACGTGATGGTGTTGATGGAGTTCGCCAGGCCGTCAAGGACGGACATGTACTTGTAGTGGGTCTCGTCGGCGTTCTGTAGGTCGTAGCTCCCGTTGGACGCGTCATACCAGCCGGTGGTCGGTGCCGGGCAGGTGTTCTTCCAAGGGAAATTCTGTGGATATCGCCGCACGGCGCCGTTGAGCTGGGTGCTCATCGACTTGCCCTCGTTGAGCCACTCCGCGAACGTAAACGGCTTCATCGTGGATCCGGGCTGGAAGCCGCCGAGGCCGTTGAGGTCATTGCCCTTGGCATCCTGCACGTCCACGTTGAAATTCTGGGTCTGGTCGAACTTGCCGTCGGCCGGGAACCAGACGGTGTTCTGGGCCATGGAGACGATCTTGCCGGATCCCGGCTGCACGGACACCAGCGAGGCGCCCCACTTGTCCGGGTTCGCGCCGGCCGACCCGTCCACCTGGGCCTGCGCCACGGACTGGGCCTTCGGATCCAGCGTGGTCTTGATGGTCAGGCCGCCGCGGAAGATCTTCCGCTCACGCTCGGCCGCGTCGGCCCCGTAGGCCGGGTTGTTCAGGAGCAGGTGGAGCACGTAGTCGCAGAAGTACGGCGCCGTCTGTGAATAGGCACAGCCCTGGCGGGGCTGGGTGACCTTGGTCTGCACCGGTGTCGCGACCGCTGCGTCGTAATCGGCCTGCTTGATCTTGCCCTGCGTCAGCATCGCGCGGAGCACGAGGTCGCGACGGACCTTGGCGTTCTCCGGATTGGTGATCGGGTCATAGTAGGAGGGGCTGTTCACGACGCCGGCCAGCAGGGCCGCCTGCGGCAGGGTCAGGTCCTTGGCCGTGGTGCTGAAGAAGAACTTGGACGCGGCTTCGATGCCGTAAGCGTCCCGGTTGAAGAAGACGATGTTCAGGTAGCCCTCGAGGATCTGCTCCTTGGTGAACTTCTTCTCCAGCGCGATGGCCAGCTTCATTTCACGGAGCTTGTCCCCGACGCCCTTGTTGACGCCGTTGAGCAGGACCTCGCTGCCCTTGCCTTCGGCCTCCAGCGAGGAGTTGATGACGTTGTTCACGTACTGCTGCGTAATCGTGGACGCGCCCTGCTTGTTGCCGCGGGCGGTGCTCACGAGCGCGCGCAGGATGCCGGTGGTGTCCACACCGCCGTGCTCGTAGAAGCGGCTGTCCTCGATGGCGATGATCGCGTCCTTGATGTGCGGTGACATCTGGTCCAGCGAAACACGGGTGCGGTTTTCCGCGTAGAGGTTGGCGATCGGGCTGCCGTCGGACGCCAGGATCGTGGTCGACTGGCTCGGCGGATCGACCTTCAGCTCTGCGGGGAGCGTGTCAAAGAACTGGATCGAACCGCTCGCCGCGCTGCCCGAAACGGCCGCCGCGGGGACCAGGAGGCCCGCCACCAGGACACCGCAAATAGCGCTCACGCCCAGGAAAAGAAAGATCTTTCCGAGGGTGGTGGCCGTGTCGAATAAAGGGTTCTTGCCAGTCGCCATGTTTTCCACTTTACCGGCAACGACTAGGCTTTATGTCATGACCAAATGGGAGTACGCCACGATTCCGCTCATTATTCACGCCACAAAGCAGATCCTGGACCAGTGGGGTGACGACGGCTGGGAGCTCGTCCAGGTTGTTCCGGGACCCGATGGAAACGGCCTGGTTGCCTACCTGAAGCGGGAGAAGCAGTAGCCATGAGCACCCCCTCAGAAGCCGTTCCGGCCACGCCGGCGGGCGCGGAAAACATCTCCGAAAACACAGCCGGCGCAGCGAGCCCCACGGCCGGCGCGGGCGCGTCGTCCGCCGTCGAACAGCGCCTCGCGGAGCTGGGCCTGACGCTCCCCGACGTTGCGGCTCCGGTCGCGGCGTATGTTCCGGCCGTGATTTCCGGCAACCACGTCTACACATCCGGGCAACTGCCGTTCATCAACGGCAAGCTCGAGGCCACCGGAAAGGTTTCCACCGGTTCGGCGGGCGCCTCCGACGAGTCCACGGTGTCTCCGGAGGACGCGAAGGCCTACGCTGCCGTCTGCGCCGTCAACGCCCTGGCCGCCGTCAAGAGTGTGATCGGCGACCTCGACCGCATCACGCGGATCGTCAAAGTTGTCGGATTTGTATCCTCCGACCCTTCCTTCACCGGCCAGCCCGGTGTCATCAACGGCGCCTCGGAGCTGCTGGGCCAAGTCCTCGGCGACGCCGGCCAGCACGCACGTTCCGCCGTCGGCGTATCCGTTCTGCCGCTCGACTCGCCTGTCGAAGTCGAACTGATCGCTGAATTCGCCTAGTAGACCGGTTACTTAGTTGCCTCAGTTAGAACGCCGCCTGTTCGTCCTGCCCCCGGATCTTGAGGGAGCAGCCCGCAGCTGGATTGAACACGGTGAGCGGACGCCCCGCGCGCCCCGTTTGGCCTCCTCGGTGATCCTCCTGCGGGATTCGCCCACGGGCCTGGAGACCTGGCTCGGCTACCGGACGGGGTCCTCCCCGCTCGGTGTCCTCGCCTTCCCCGGCGGATCGCTGGAAGCCACCGACGACGACGCCGTCGGCTGGCTGGGCCCCTCACCCCAGCACTGGGCCGAGCAGATGGGGACGTCCGACGTCGGGCTGGCGCGCCGACACGTCGTCGGTGCCATCCGTGAACTGTTCGAGGAGACCGGCATCCTGCTGGCCGGCCCCGACCTGTCCACCACGGTGGAGCTGACCTCCAGCGCCGACTGGATGCGCGCCCGCGAAGCCGTGGCCGAGCAGGAGAAATCCTTCACCGACCTGCTCGCCAAGCGCGGGCTCTCGCTGCGCACTGACCTGCTCAAACCCCTGGTGAACTGGCTCAGCCCCGATTTCGCGCACCGCCGGTTCAATACCCGGTACTTTGCCGCGACGGTGCCCGTGAACCAGCAGCCTTCCCTGCTGGCCAGCAAGGGCGTCTGGGGCCGCTGGGTGTGTGTCCGGAAAGTCGTGAGCGGGCGGGACAGCACCGTGCTGGGTGACGAGGTGGGGCAGGAGAACACCGTCGGCCGGACCCTGGGCGAACTCCTGGTCCCTGGCTCGGAGATCATGCTTGAGAAGATGGCCAAGGCCAACGGCTGCATCGCCTACCTCAGCTACAAGCGCAAGGCCCACGTCTACCAGCCGAAGCTGGTCGAGGAAGACGGCCGTCTCATGCTCGAAGTCGAAGCAGCCAAAACGATCGCCGGCGAACCGCAGCGGGAACGCTAGGCCCGGGGAGCGCCGACGCCACGGAAGGCTGGCTCCATGCGGGCGGCCTGTTAGGGCTTGGCTGCACGGGGAGCCCGGGACGTGGCCCGGGACATGCCCCGCGCTGCTCCTAAGGACTGGACATGTCCCTTCGTGCTGCGTGCCGGCCCGGGGCATGTCCCGCACTCCTCCTGAGCGCTGGACATGTTCCTTCGTGTTGCGTGCCGGCCCGGGACATGTCCTCCGGTCGGCCTGTCCGGTGGACATAGTGGCGTTATGTCCAGTCCTCGCAGCCGGGGCTGGACATGTCCCTTGATGCCCGGTGCGAGCCCGGGGACATGCCCCGCCCTGCTCCTGAGCACTGGACATGTCCCTTCGTGCTGCGTGCCGGCCCGGGACACGTCCCGCGGACAACCAGCCGGGGACCTGCTCCGAGAATTAACGGCAGAAGATTAACGGCAGAAGGCCGGTCCCGTTTCCGGGGCCGGCCTTCTGGTTGCTGCTGGGGATCCCTAGCGGGAACGCTGGCGCAGGCGCTGCATGTCAAGAATGACGACGGCGCGCGCTTCCAGGCGCAGCCAGCCGCGCTGCACGAATTCTGCGAGGGCCTTGTTGACCGTTTCACGGGAGGCGCCGACCAGCTGGGCGAGCTCCTCCTGCGTCAGTTCGTGGGCGACCAGGACGCCGTCGGTCGCCGGGCGGCCGAAGCGGTCGGCCAGATCCAGCAGCGCCTTGGCCACACGGCCCGGCACGTCGGAGAAGACGAGGTCGGAAAGGGAATCGTTGGTGCGGCGCAGGCGGCGTGCCAAGGCCTGCAGCAGCTGGGCCGAGACCTCGGGGCGGGTGCGCAGCAGCGCGTTGAGGCTCTCGTTCTTCAGGCCGGCGAGACGCGTCTCGGAAACGGCAGTTGCCGTGGCCGTGCGCGGGCTGGGGTCGAACAGCGCCATTTCGCCGAAAAGTTCGCCAGGGCCGAGGATGGCCAGCAGTGATTCGCGACCGTCCGGCGACGTGCGGCCGAGCTTCACCTTGCCGGAGACGATGAAGTAAAGCTGGTCACCCTGGTCGCCTTCCCGGAATACCGAGGCACCGCGTGAAAGGTCCACCTCGGTAAGTTCGTCCGTCAGCAGACGGAACGCCTCGTCGTCGAGCGTGGCGAAAAGGGGTGCGCGGCGCAATACCTCGATATCCATGAAATCTCCTGATTAGCTGTGTCGGCTGGGGCGCTTCAGCCATTCTTTCAGAATTTTGGAGCTTCTGTGACGTAGTTGGCACGGAAACGCCCGAAGGGGCCGAAAGCGCACGGCTCGGGAAGTCCGCGCAGATCCCTGTGCAGGCTGGCGGCCGGTCGGCAAACGTTCAGCTTACACCGGTAGAATCGTCGCTGAACTGTCTGTGAGGAGCCCCGGTGTTTGGCTTGACCATTTTGGACCTGGTGTTGGTTGTGGCGCTCTTGTCCTACCTGATTCACGGTCTTCGCAACGGCTTCCTTGTGACGCTCGGAGGCATCGCGGGATTCGCGGCAGGCGCCGTCGCCGCCTTCGTCTCCGTGCCCATCGTCAGCGGCCTAGTGGAGGACAGCGGCTGGCGCCTGACGGCGATCGTTGCCACGGCGGTCCTTCTGATGATCGTAGGCAACGGCCTCGGCACCATGATCGGGCGGCGAATCCGCAGCGTGGTCCCGTTCAGCCCCCTGCGGGCGGCGGACCGCCTCGTGGGCGGAGGCGTGAACGTGGTGGTGTCCGCCCTCGTGATGTCGATGCTGGCGTTCAGCATCGGGGCCCTCGGTGTGCCGTTGGTGTCCCAACAGCTCGCGGAATCCAAAGTCATCAGGTTCATCGACGGCGTGACGCCGATGCCGGTCAAGGCATCAATGGCGCAGCTGCGTTCCGCCGTGATCGGCGAGGGAATCCCCACCCTGCTGGACGGCTTCGGCCAGAGCCAGCCCGTTGCCGTTCCGGACACCAGCACGGACACGCCGGCGCTGAACAAGGCCGCCGCGTCCGTGCTCAAGATCGCCGGAACCGCCTACCAGTGCGGCCAAAACCAGACCGGAACAGGCTTCGTGGTCGCCCCCGGGCGCGTGGTGACCAACGCCCATGTGGTCGCCGGGGTCGACGAACCGGTGGTGGAAACGCCCGGTGGCCGCGCACTGCCTGGGCGCGTCGTGTACTTTGACTCCCAGCACGACCTCGCCGTCGTGGCCGTTGACGGTCTGCGCTCGGAACCCTTGGCGCTGGCTGCCGACCTGCCGTCCGGCAGCGCCGCGGCCTTTGCCGGCTATCCGCACGGCGGGCCTTTCCAGTCCAAACCAGCCACGGTGCAGGACATCGCCACCGTGCTGGTCCCGGACATCTATGGCAAGGATGCGTCGCCCGAGGACGTCTACCGGCTGGCCGGCGACGTGCAGCCGGGCAACTCCGGGGGTCCGCTCCTGACCATGGACGGGCAGGTGGCGGGGGTGGTCTTTGCCAAGGCCACAACCGAGTCCTCGCTCGGATTTGCGATCACCATGAATGACCTGAGCCCCGTGGCGGCTCAGGCGCCGGGTCTGGGCAGTGCCGTTTCGTCCGGACAGTGCATCAAGAAATGACCGGACTGCCACGCAGGCCCTAGCCACAGTCAGGCTCGAGCCGCACGCAGGCTAGAGCCACTCCAGGCTCTGCCCGTGCGGGCCCGTGATGGCTGCCGGCTGGCCGTCCTGCAGCAGCAGGAACCGGCCGCGGAGCCGGGCGTCATCCATTTCCGGGACCACACTGGACCCGTCTGCCTGCACTACCACCATGAGGCCTTCGTTCGAGAGCCAGTGGCAGCCCCGCTCCGCGGCAAGGTCCGCCATGGTGCGCCGGAACCGGGAGCGGCCGCCGGCATCCAGGTACGCCATGACGGCGCTGTGGAATACCACCAGGGCGGCGTCGGCCGGGGCTCGGCCGGCGCGTTCCACAAGTTGTTCGTTGACGTCGCCGGCCTCCAGCAGCGGCGGCCGTTCCCTGGCAATGGCGGTCGCCTGGCGCAGCCGTTCAAGCCGGAACTCCTGCTCCGGCCAGACGAGGGCTTCGAGCCAGGCGACGTCGGCCGGGTCGCGCACGTCCAGGGGGTTGAGGTCGATCCCGGCACGCCATGCCACCCGGGGACTTTCCGCCGGCAGCGGCACCGGGCCCGCGGTGAGGCAGCGCAGGACCGGAAACGTCCCAGGCTGGGCGCCATCCGGAACCAGCCGCGTCGTCCTTGCTTCCGCCGCCGGGTCCGCCGCCGACTCATCCGGTGCCCCCGCCCCGGTGTCGACAAACTCGTAACCGTAGCGGTCAGGGAACAGTGCCAGCCCCGCCGAGGCGCCCACCTCGATGAGGGCCAGCGGCCGGCCCTCTGCCGCGGAAATCTGCGCGAGTGAGGGCAGCAGGGTGGCGCAGCGTCCGGCCTCGTTCGTCTGCGTGGAACGGGACAGCACGATTTCCGAGACCGCGTCCCAGTGATGGTCCAGGAACCTCCGGAAATCGCGGTAAGGGCTGATCTGCGCGCCGAGGAACCGGGCCGCGGCGACGATCAGCAGCGGCTGGCGCTTGTTGTGCGGCCACTGATCAATCCGCCGAATCACCTCGGCGTCCCCGGCGATCCCCACGGACCACGCGGCATAGCAGGGGGAGGAACCGGGGGCGTCGACCGTGCCGAAGTGCCGGTACCACTGCGCTGTGTCTGTAGCCGTAGCCGCGCCCGGTGCTGTGTCCGAAGCAGCGCCCGTGGCCGGGTCCGGAACTGCGGATGCTTCCGCCGCCGCGGGTTCCGCGGGGGGACATGCTCAGTCCCCGGCCGCGTGCAGCCCGGCGAGGTATTCCACCGCGAAGCGGTAGCCCAGGATCCCGGCGCCGGCGATCACGGCCTTACTGATGTCCGAAAGGTAGGAATGGTGCCGGAAAGGCTCGCGGGCGTGAACATTGGTGATGTGCACCTCGACCGTCGGCAGGGCAACAGCGGAAATGGCGTCCCGGATGGCCACGGACGTGTGCGTGTAGGCGCCGGCGTTAAGCACGATTCCCACCGCCTTCCCGCGGGCGGCGTGGATGGCGTCCACCAGGGCCCCTTCATGGTTGGACTGGAAGCACTCGACGTCCAGGCCGTGCGCGGCACCGGCGTCTTTGGCGAGCTGTTCGACGTCGGCCAGCGTCGCCGTCCCGTATTTCTCGGGCTCGCGGGTGCCAAGCAGGTTCAAATTGGGTCCGTTGAGAACCAGGATGGTGCCGCGGCCGGCAGCGGTGGCGGAGGTGGCTTCAGTCATGTCTGCAAATCTATCGCGCCGCGGCCCGCCCGCGCCGTTCGTTACTGCCAATCGGTTCGTTACCGCCGCATTCCTCGCTTCTGCGGATGTTCCCGCCGCGGCCGCGTCGACAGACAGGACCAACGACGACGGCGGCGCGGCCCACCGCGGTGGGCGGCGCCGCCGTCGGACAAACAGGCCAGCCAAACACCGCCGACGAACCCCTATCGGAACGAGCCGGCTATTTCTTCAGTGACTGGGCGATCTGGGTCATGACCGTGTTGTCTGCCAGGGTGGTCGCGTCGCCAACTTCGCGGCCTTCGGCGACGTCCTTGAGCAGGCGGCGCATGATTTTGCCGGACCGGGTTTTGGGCAGTTCCGGGACCACGAGGATGATCTTGGGCTTGGCGATCGGGCCGATTTCCTTCCCCACATGGTTGCGGAGCTCCTGGAC